>CAYOTG010000023.1:0-8858 GCA_964406825.1 uncultured bacterium | reverse complement strand
TAGATTATATCAAAATAATAACAACATATTTACAAATATTGCTGAAGATTCAAATCTAGAGTCTGATTCATTAAGCAATGGTGCTGGTTGGGGTGATTTTAATAATGATGGATATATTGATTTATGGTCTAATAATTTTAAAAGAGAAGATGATTTGTTTTTAAATCCAAATACAGTCAATCAAGATTGGGACAATTCTCATAATCCTCTTTATTTATCAGCTACACAAGACGTTATCCCTGTTGATTATAACAGTGATGGTTGGCTTGATATGTTTACACCAGGTCTTATAATGGCTCATGAGCATGGAGTTGATGATGTTTCTGGTTACAAATATACGAGTTTACTGTATAAAAATGTTTTATCTGACTCGCTTGCTTCAATACATAATTGGCTTATTCTAGATATTGAAGGTTCAAAAATTGATTTATCAAATAATGGTTGGACGACTCAATCCAATCATTCAGCTATAGGTGCAAGAGTAATTCTTCATTTATCTGACTTCCAAATATCAAGAGAAATAATTGCAGGGAAAGGACATGGGAGCATGGATCCATTGCAATTACATTTTGGTCTAGGAAATCATAGTTCTATTGATGCCATAACTGTAAAATGGCCAAGTAAAAACATATCAAGTGATTCTCAAAAAATTATATATTATGAAGGACCTTTTATTGCAAATCAAAAAATGAGAATTGTAGAAGATATAGGTTTTGTTGGTTTAAAAGGAGATGTTAACTATGATGAGAATGTTAATGTTATTGATATAATTAATATTGCCTATTCCATATTAAATGAATCTCCAATTGATTCTGAATATTTATGGGCTGCAGATATGGATTTCTCATCAGAGCTAGATGTAAATGATATTATTAAACTCGTTGCCTTTATACTCTTACCATAATGGTACAAAAACTAAGAATAACTTCTTTAATCTTGATTCATGTTTTTATTTTACTTCATGTATATTATTTTGGCAGTGAAACAATCGGAAGCATAGATTTTCAAGAATTTTTTCATTCCTTTATGAAACTTGGAGTAATTAATGCTGGAACACTGCTTGTCATTTTCGCATTTTTATTTACATTGATATTTGGACGTTTCTTCTGTGGATGGGCATGCCATTTTGGAGCAATACAAGAGCTATGTTGGTATATACTTAAAAAACTGAATATACATCCTAAAACAATAGACTCAAAACTGGTTACTATACTGCCACTGGTTATTCTTCTAAACTTTTATGTTATTCCCAATATCTATTATGCATATCAGAATCAGTGGACATTGTCTATAGCAATGAATGAACCTGAAATATGGGCATTTTTACCTGGATTTATTATTGGAAGCTTAACATTCTTTATTGATGGCTTTTTAATCGTATATTTTTTAGGTAAAAAAGGATTCTGTAGATTTATTTGTCCATGGGGAGCTTTTCTTAAAATACCGACATCTCTTGCTTTGTTTAAAGTAAGAAAAACTGGTGATTGTACCTACTGTCATGTATGCACTGACGAATGTCCAATTGGAATAGATGTTAGTTATGAAATCAATAAATTCGATAAAGTGGTAAATTCAAATTGTACTTCATGTATGAATTGTACAAGTGGCTGTCCAAGCAACGCACTATCTTATCAATTTTCTAATCCATTAAAAGAAGACTATAAGCTGAACCAATTTTTAACTAAAAAAAATGCATATAAGCATTTAAATATATCTAAAAATTTTAAGAATATAAGAAAATCTGATTATTATATGCTTGGTCTGACATTAATTTTAGGTTTTTCTATTGATAGTCTCTATGGTATGGGCCATTTTATGGCTTATGGCATAGGATTAATCATATCATATATTATTGTAGAGTATTCAAAAGAATATTCTAACATTTCCAGGTCTTTATTAGTCATATCATTAATGGGTGTTTTTATTTGGCATGGAACAGTTAAATATTCTATTTGGAATGGAATAAGACTTTATAATCAGGGAGATTACAGTTTATCAATATCAAATTTAGAACGGGTTGTGAATCTATATCCTAAAAAAATTGGGAAATTTCATATTATGTTATCAGAAATGTATTTAGATTCAAATAAGCTTGAAGATGCTTTAGAACACGCATTGATTGCAAAACAAATTAATCCAGATCATATTGCACCCAAACAATTGATAGATATCATCTCTTCAAAAAAACACTAACTAGAAAGTATAACATTAACGAGCAGAACAATATCTAATACATTTAGAATATTGTCATTGTTTAAATCTGCAGCTGGATTGTAATCATTATTTAAAACAAGATTTATAAGAGATACTACATCAAGTATATTGATATCACCATCACTATTAATATCTCCCTCATCTGAA
The DNA here is from genome assembly GCA_964406825.1 of uncultured bacterium. Classification (GTDB taxonomy): domain Bacteria; phylum Fidelibacterota; class Marinisomatia; order SCGC-AAA003-L08; family D37C17. The sequence continues at coordinate 6,497 of CAYOTG010000023.1, read as the reverse complement.
ACCATTTTATATATCAATTCATTACCACAAAATAGTAGTTCATTATGCTGATCTGTACCAAATGAAGTGATATTAATACCTGTTAATAAAAGGTGTTCATTGATATGATTTCCATCTTCAGCATATGTAAGAGCCCACATATCTCCTGTACACCAATCTCCATAGAGATATTTTCCCCTTAAACTGGATATTTCACTGCCTCTATATACAAAACCTCCCGTAATGGAACATACTCCATCAACATATAATTCATATTCCCATACAGGCGGTTCTAGACCTTCTGAATTACAATTATCACTATTATAACAACTGGTCCCTTCCATTATATTCCAACCATAATTTCCACCTGACTCTATGATATTAATTTCTTCATATTCATATTGACCTACATCTGCTCCCCATAAAAAACCAGTCTCTAAATCCCAGCTAAATCTCCACATGTTACGAAGTCCATAAGCATAAATTTCATCTCTAGCTGACATGGGAGCAATAAATGGATTATCAGATGGAATTCCATAATTTAATCCATTGGAGGGATTATCAACATCTATACGAATAAGTGAACCTAATAAGGTTGATAGATTTTGACCATGTCCAAGAGGATCTCCTGAAGACCCTCCATCTCCAAAAATAATATATAAATAACCATCTGGACCAAAAGTAGTTTGACCTCCATTATGATTTGTATAGGGCTGATTTACTTCAAGTATGACAAAAGAAGATTGCGAATCAGCTTGGTTAGGATTATTATCACTTACACTGTATCTTGCAATGACATTTCTTCTAGGATTATGTCTAGTATAATTAACATAAAAATATCCATTTTCACTGTAATTTGGATGAAAAGCCAATCCAAGAAGACCTTCTTCAGTGTATCCCCCATCTTGTTGAACGATATTTGTAATATCTAAAAACACATCAACCTCATTAGTACTTGGACTATTATTAAATACCTTAATGGTACCTTCTTGCTCAACAATAAATATTCTATCTGTATCATCTCCAGAATGATAAATTCCAACGGGATCATTAAATGATAAAGCAGGAAATGCATTGATGACATCATATTCTGCTTTTAGATTTAAATCAAAAAGAATAAATAAAGATAAAAAGATTAGTTTATATGTATATATCATACTCTAATCTAAAAATAAAAAAGCCTCTATAAAAGAGGCTTTCTTAATTGAGTATAATTGTCTTTACTATAATTATCTTTTCAATAAAACATCTTCATGAACATCAGATTTAATAGGTTTGAAATGAACATGCTCTTTAGGTAAATAAAAACTAGCTAATAACTCAATTGAAATAAAGATTAGAGCTAAAGTTGCAGTTATATAAGCACCTTCACTTACAGCTGAAACAACTTCAACTAAATGTCCTATACCATGTAGTCTTAGTCCCCACCTTAATATTTCTAAAAAATTTCTTTTAAACATAAGTTTCTCCTATTAATTAAAAATCAATACCAAAATGTAAACCTAACATATAGTGGGTATCACCATCTTCAAATCCAATATCAATTTGAGGTCCCACATGAAAATGTTCTAATTCAAACTCATAGTAAAATTCAAAATGTTGGGTAAATTCTTCTTTAGTTTCACCATCATGTTCTGCAAATAATATTCCTGGTGCATAGGCTATTGTAAATCCTTTTTCAAAATGATATGTCCCAATAATCGAAACTGAATTATGCTTATGTTCATCAAAAATTGTTTCTAAAGAAAGGCCTATACCAAAATCATTATGCTCACCAATACCTTTTACATAATGTAAATGTAAACCTATATTATCATCTTCTCCATCATGTCCTGGAACTATGCCTATTGCTATACCAAACTCATTTTCATGACTATGATTATGAATATGCCCAGATTCAGGAAAGACTCTACTAATGATTAATAAATATAATAAAATTTTAAATTTCATACCTGTCTCCTTATAATTTAAAGTAATAATTAGTCAATAAAATTTTAAGGGTTCATCTAATCATTTAAAATAAATGTATAGCTTTAAGTATATATTATATATTATATATTTATATAATAGTTATGATACCCTTATGTAAGAACTTTTCTTAACATCAATCCATTCAGGCCTATCCGATTCTGAAGCTGTCTTATATTCTGATTTGATGCTACTCATCGATAATTTCAGTATACTCTCAGCAAGTCCCTTATCTATCAATTCATTTTTAGCATCATTATCGATATTATCCAAATCTACGGTCCAACTTTCAGATTGGCAGAGACTAAAATTATAATTGGATGTTTTAATTTTCTTTCTATCCGTTACAGAAAATGCCCTTACCATAGAGTCTTTACACCTTTGCATTGATTTTTCTAAGACTTTTCTTCTCTTTATATAGTGAGCTTCCATAGCCTTTAAATAATTAACTTGACCTTCTAAATATTTAATAAAGCCCTGATAGCCATCCAATTTATCTTTTAAATCAGATTCATTTATATCAAGTAATTGCTCAATATCATTATCAATAGCACCATCATTTTCTACAATCTGCATTTCTAATGACTGATAAGATTCTAATATAGTGTTTAAACTTTTATTATCTTTTTTCAATGTAATTATTCCTTCTATTAAGTGTAAGTTTTATATATATTATTAATAATCATAAACTAATAAATAATATCATTAATGAATAGCAATAATAACAATTCCATTGGTATCAATAGCTTTGTCAAACGACAGACTCAAGGATCTGGAAAAACATATTCAACACTATCCTTTGAAGATATAAAAAATCATGCCGAGGCACAATTAAAGTCTAATATTTATAAAGCCGGATATAGAGATGGGGTTATTTTAATCCCCGTGGATGAAGAGTTGTTAAAGCATTTTATTTGCCCTATTGTAAAAATTGATGAAAACACAATCTTTGAAACCGTACCAAAAAAAAGACGAGATGATGAGGATATTTATCTCAGCACTAAAGCGCTTAATGGTACACCCATTGAAATCGGCGCTGTAGACTTAATTCTATATAGACGCGATGTTCTTCAAGAAACCGGAGAGGAAGAGACAGGTGATGAATGGGAATTAATAGCTTTTCATGCAATACCCAAAGGAATTAAAGATCTTCCAATGGGACCCATAACAATGATGAGAAACCAACTATGCTTAACGGGAGGAACCAAGGGACACTATTCATCAGAGCAATGGGCTGAATCTGTACATTTTTGGCAAAAATATGCCTTATTAAAATAAAGAGGAATAAATTTATGAGAAATATTCATGACTGGAACGAAGAATATGGACTATACCATAAAAACAGAATAAATAAAATTATTCATTGGATATGCATACCTCTCATTATTTTCAGTCTATTTGGCTTACTGTCTCTCATGAGCTATGAATTTGATATCGGTAAGGGACACTATAAAATAAATACTCTTGGGATTTTTATTATTCTAGTTCTAGGATATTATCTACGGCTTTCTAAGTCCCTAACACTAGGAATGTTAATGATTTCACTATTATTTGCAGGGATTATTGATTTTATAAGTCTAAATAGCAAGGCAGTATTATTGTACCTGTATTTAGGGATTTTTATACTAGCATGGATTGGCCAGTTCATTGGCCATAAATTTGAGGGGAAAAAGCCTGCTTTTTTTAAAGATTTACAATTTTTATTAATCGGTCCACTATGGCTGCTATCCTACATATACAATAAACTTAATATTAAAATATAGATAAAGGTCTATTCATCCAAAATAATTTCTAATAGAAGTATTACATCTGTAATATTAACGATACCATTTAAACTTAAGTCTACCGAACAAGTATTAACATCATAGATATTTGATTGCAAAATATATTCTATAATTAAAACCACATCAACAATATTAATTACGTGATCATAATTAATATCACCTGACACCCCTATTCCTCCACAAACACCACATTCATCAATATTTTCATAGCAGCTACCATCACAATCGAAATTATCAATAGGATACGCACAAACAAATTCATCAGACCATAAATCAACGCTATAGTTACAAGCATTATCATAGGGGCACCCTACAATATTAGCTAAATAGGCAGATCCCGCAGAATCATCCGAATGCTGGGAGCCTACCAATATCGTATTTTCATATAAAGAAATAGCTCCTCCAAATTCATCATATTGAGCACCATCATCTGGGATATATTTAATTTCATTAAATTCATCATCAATATCATATAAATAAACAGCACCTGAATTCAATCCATTATCATCATTTAATGACCCAACAGAAAAATAGTGTTCATAAATAGCAACAGATTGTCCATAATTATCATTAAGGGCTTCATCAAATGCAGTGATTTTATCAATTAAATTAACTTGATTATTTTGATTAATGTCATAAACATATACAGAACCTGAATTTTGATATGAATTGTTGTCATGAAATGCACCTATTATAAGCCTATCATTATTTAAATCTATAGCATTACCAAAAAAATCATACTCCATACCATCAAAAGCAACTATCTTTTCAGTTTCATTCCAGGTATTGTCATTGTAAGAGAATAATGAAACAGACCCCGAATTCGAACCCATAACATCATCATAAACAGCACCAACTGCTACGATACCAGAATTCAGTGATAGGGTTGCACCAAAAAAGTCGCCTTCTTCTTGAGTGTCTGAAAATAATTTTAATTCCAAATCCCATTGATCATTTTCTAATCTATAAATATAAACAGACCCTGAATCCTCACCCATATCATCATCATAGACAGAACCAATAGCAATGACATCATCATAGATATCAACGCAATATCCAAACCTATCAAATGCAGCACCATCTTCAGGCACTAATTTGCTATGAAATATCCAATCATAACCATCAAAGTAATAGACATAAGCTGAACCTGATTTTTCTCCATTGACATTATCATAAATTGAGCTTACCAGCAACCAGTTATTATAGATAGATAGGGATTTACCAAAATAATCATTTGATTCACCATCAAAGGGAATAATATGAAATTCTTCAATTATATTAAGATTTTCATATTTATAAACATATACGCTACCAGAATTTGACCCATTAGCATTATCATCTCTATTGGCTCCTATCGCAATCCAATCATTTGATAAAGAAACAGCCTTTCCAAAACGATCATCTGGTAAACCATCTTGGGCAACTATTTTTGCGTCACAATATAAAACGCTAAAAAATATTAATATTATTAATTTCATTCTCATAATAAAACTTATTTTATAATCCAAAATACTTCATTAGGCAGTAAAGTTAATAATAAATTTTTATAAAATTTGCAATTTATATCACAAATTTACAACTTGGTCCTAAAAATAGTATCCCAGAGTGTAAACGTTGATGAATAATTCCCATCTCTCTTAGCATGATGCAAATCATGATGTTCATTGGTACCTGAGAATGGAAGTGAACGATTTAAAAATGAACTTTTTAAACCGGAGTGAATATCTAACTCATGAAAATTACGAACAATAAGATAGAGCCAGAATGCATATATTGAAACTCCTCCTAGTAATAGAATCCCAATAAATGGACCTATAAAACCAGACATCCACTCTAGGGGATGAACATAAAGGTAGTCAATTGGAATGGGTGAATTTGCACGATGATGGATTTTATGAATTTTTTTATAAATATATTTATTCTCATGCATCAAGCGATGAAGAAAATAAAAAAACGTATCATCAAAAATCAAAATTATAAATAATTGCGCAAATAGATTTAAATAAGAAAAGCTTGTATCTAGATCTATTATATAATCTTTAAAAAAATAAAACCCAATAAATACAAAAAATATTAGAGTGCAAACATTAAAAACAAATAGGTAAGTATGACTGAATAGATATTTTTTATCTTTATCAGCATTGGGCTGAATTTGTTTGTTTGACCCTATCTTATCTGTTACTATCAAATAGGAATAGAGGTAACCAGAAAGATTAATTAGAACAATCAATAGGATAGTTAAAGATAAATGATTCAATTATTTAATTATTTTATTATTATATTTTTATAAGTTAACAACACTATAATTTAATAAGGACTCCTACTTTTATGAAATTGTTTAAAAAATATATCTTTTTACTTTATTTGAATATCATTTTATCTCAATTGGTTCCATATGAAGAGCCTTTATCTAAAAACTATCAGATAAAAACAAATTCCTTTAAAATAGAAGAAATAATTAATAATAATCTTCAAATAGAATGTTTTACAACATCAACTAAAGAAAGCATTTGTCAACTTGGTGTTAAGTTCAATGAAAAAAACTTACATATACTAGAATTAAGCATAAATCAAAAGACAGGTAATAGCAGTTTCTTTATGCTAGATTATAAGAATAAAAATATATTTTCAGGTCCATATATATCATCTGGGAATACAATAAAAACGAGTCCATTAAATACCGATTTTATGATAATAGAAATTAATAGCAAAGAACCTATTAATAATATATCTTTAAAGATATCAGATGTATCCATAGCAAAGAAA
>CAYOTG010000022.1:0-9006 GCA_964406825.1 uncultured bacterium | reverse complement strand
TATTAACTTTAGTCATATTTATAATGCAATATATTAGGTATATCATATGTTAAAAATTTTAGTTGCAGGTGGTGCAGGCTTTATAGGTTCACATTTGGTTAAAAAACTATTAGATTTAGATTATTTTGTCTATTGTATAGATAATTTAACTACTGGTAGCCTATCTAATATTAGAAAATATATTAATAATGATAATTTTGAATTTATTAATCATGATATAGTTAATACTATCCAACAATTAGATATAAATATAATCTATAATTTAGCTTGCCCAGCTAGTCCTATCCATTATCAAATGGATCCAATCCAAACAATGAAAACATCCGTTATAGGTACCTATAATATTATTGATTTAGCTTTATTGAATAATGCTAAGATTATTTTTACATCTACGAGTGAAATATATGGCGATCCTTTAGAACATCCTCAAAAAGAAACATATTGGGGAAACGTCAATAGTATTGGACCACGATCTTGCTATGATGAAGGAAAAAGGTGTGCTGAGACAATATTGTCAGATTTCAAGAAATCCCAGCATTTGGATGCCGGCCTTATTAGGATTTTTAATACTTATGGTCCTAATATGGCAATTGGAGATGGTCGTGTAGTTTCAAATTTTATTGTTTCAGCTTTAAATGATAGAGATTTGATTATTAATGGTGATGGAAAGCAAACAAGATCTTTTTGTTATGTTGATGATACGGTTGATGCACTTTTAAAAATGTTAGAGAACGATAATTTTGGTCCATTTAATATAGGTAATCCTAATGAAATAACCATTCGAGATTTATCTAAACTAATAATTAAATTAACTAATTCTAAATCTGAAGTATCTTTTAAAAATTTACCGCAAGATGATCCATTGAAGAGAAAACCAGATATTTCTAAAGCGAAAGATGTTTTGAATTGGGAACCACATATAGATTTAGAAGAAGGCTTAAATAGAACAATTGATTATTTTAAATCATGAATCATATAAGACAAAAAATAATTTTTTTTAAAATTATTGATAAAATACTTGATGTCTTTGCAGTTATTTTATCTTTTTATTTAGCCATTATTTTTGAATCTTTATATCATAATAATACTATTTTGCCACTTAATGGAGAATCGTTCAATCCTACTGCATTGATAATATCAATCTTTATATTTTTATCTATTATATCTTATATTGAAAGATATTTTTTTTATAGATTGAGCAGATATACTACTTTAGTAAAAAATATTTTTATTATCTGTTTAATATCCTTCTTATTCGTTATAACAATTAACTTTTTATTAAAGAGTAATCTTTTTTATCGTTCCACAATTATATTCTTTATTTGTTTTTCATTTTTATTTCTTCTAACAAAAAGAATTTTAGTCAAACTTTTCTTAGAGACTATTAGAATTGAAGGAATGGACTACAAAAATATCATGATAGTAGGATATGGTGATAGAGGCAAGGAATTAGTTAAATTTTTAGATAGGCATAAAGAGTATGGGATGAAAGTATTATGTATTGTTGATAATGATTACAAAACTATTTCTATTAAATGTAAAAAAGGAGATTTTAATGATATTAATAATTTTATAACCTCCTTATCTATTGATGATGTTTTTATATGTACAGATACTAATCAAATACCATCATCAGAAAATATTTTCGATTTATTTTACTCTTATGGTGTTAATGTGCATATTATGGCAGATATGGTGGTAGATAAATACATTAAAAAATATCAAGCAAATCCCATTGTTGAGAATTTTTATGGTATCCCATCATTTACATATAATATCGTACAAGTATCTTACTATAAATTGGTTTTTAAAAATATTTTAGAAAGATTATTCTCTATTATAGTTATTGTTATTGCTGCACCAATTATGTTGCTTTCTATTTTTATAATTTCTATTACAAGTAAGGGTTTCCCTATATTTTCACAAGAGAGGGTAGGGTTAAGAGGAAGAATTTTTAAGCAATATAAGTTAAGAACTATGATATCCAATGCAGAAAATGCTAAAAAAGAATTACTCCCATTCAATGAGTTAGAAGGACCTATTTTTAAAATCAAAGATGATCCGAGAATTACATTCATTGGCAAAATATTACGTAAGTTTAGCATTGATGAATTACCACAGTTTTTTAATGTTTTAAAGGGTGATATGAATGTTGTAGGTCCAAGACCATATCCTGTTTCAGAGGTCAAAAATTTCGAAGAATCTGATTATTATAGAAGACACAGCATGAAACCTGGCATTACAGGTTTATGGCAAATAAGAGGTCGTAATAAAATTTTAAAATTCAGTGATTGTATTAAATTAGATTTAGAATATATTGATAATTGGTCATTTGCTACTGATATATATATAATCTTTATGACATTGCCAGCTATTTTTAAAGGAACAGGTGAATGATAAAAATTTTATTCATTATATTATCTTTATTTAGTTATTTATTTAATCAAGATTTAATAACTAATCCAACAGAACTCTATTTATTTAAAAAAGAAATACATTCGCTCCAATCAAATAAAATTGAAGAAGAATTATTTTTATCTCCATTTGTCCAGAAGAAGCCTGAAAGAAATAACCCTTTAAATCTTATTGAATACTTAGATCTTAAAGAATTATTTAAAATTGAGCCTATTGGATCATTTAGATTAAGTAGTTCTAATTTTGAAATGTTTCCTGAAAATTCTTCTGCATTATGGTTAACACCAGGTTTAAAGCTAAAATCTACAATTCCAATTGTAAATGATTTAAGTAGTATTTGGTTATATTCATGGGCAGAATTTCATAAACATTCTGCAATTTTTGCAAACTCACCAATGTCAATTTTTCCTTATAAATTATTTGAATATAATCCTGATTATTCTATGGGTTTTTATACAGGGTCACTTGGTCCTAATAAGGGTATTGATTTCGACCAAAGTCAAGCCGGCGTCTCTATTTTATCTAATAACTTCGAATTTGTATTTGGTAAATTCAATACCTCTTTTGGTCCATTTACAAGAGGAAATTTAAGTTTATCCAATAATGCTCCACCTATTGAACAGATATTTATAAAACTAAAACACAAAAAACTTGTATTTTCGTATTTGTTGGGTTCTCTAGATTCAAATATTCCTAAAGATACAAACTTTCCAGAAGATGAATTATATATAGATCTATGGGAATTATTCCCATATGGATTTGATATAAACCTACTAGATGATAACCAACTCGAAGGTATTAGGTTGCCTTCATATGAAAGATATATATCTTATCATAGATTAGATTTTAATATAAAAGAGAATATAAGAATTGGAGCTTATGAACAGATAATATTTGGAGGAAGAGACATACCTACAGCTTATATGATTCCTGTATTACCTTTTTGGTCTTCACAGCACGAAACAGGAGATTTAGACAATTTAATGATTGGCCTGGATTTTGATATTTTATTTGGTAAAAAAATACATATAAAAAATCGATTATATGGTTCTGTTTTGATTGATGAATGGGCTCCTTATAGTGCATTTGATCGAGATGATAGAAATTGGTTTGCTTATCAATTAGGATATTCTAGAAATGGAAAGATTTTTAATAAAGACTTATTATATAAAATGGAATATACAAGAATAGGGCCTAGAGTTTATAATCATAGATTTATAATCAATGAACCTAAGCACCATGGGTATAATATAGGATTTTGGTCAGGGAATCATTCGGATGATTTCTTAATGAATTTAGTTATGATTCTTGATAATGATAGGTATATTAAATTAGCATATGAATTTACTCGATTTTCGAATGCAAGTTTAATTCAACAGATGGATGATTTAGAAAATCAATACAATAATAATTATAGTTTGAAATTTTTGGGACATGGCTATAATTATAGAGGTAAAATATCATTAACTTTTTCAACATTAGTGAAATATGGATTCTTTCTTGATTTTGAGTTATCTTCTTTTAATACAAAGGGGTTATATTCTAATGGAGAATTTGCTGAGATAGATCGATTTGAAGATGTGACAGTTAAAATAAGATATAATATTTCCAAATAAAATCATGCTATCATTAAAAGAAATAAAAGATAATATTGAATCAGTTAAAAAGGCTATTTCTGCAAAGAATATAGAATTCGATTTAGATAAATTATTATCAGATGATAAAAAAAGAAGGGAAATTATACAGAAAGTAGAAAATCTGAAATCTGAAAGAAATGTCATTAATAAAAAAATAGCTTCAAAAGAGGATGTTGAAAAGAATATTGATTTAATGAGGGGTGTTTCTAAAGAAATTAAATCACTGGATACTGATTTTACTGCTCTAATGAAAATTATTAATAATGATTTATTGTACGTTCCTAATACGATACATGATTCTGTGCCTATTGGAAAAGATGAAAGTCATAATAAGATTATAAAAGAGTGGGGTGCCAAGCCAAAATTTAATTTTGATATTAAGGGTCATCTTGAACTCTGTGAAATACATCAATTGGTTGATTTCAAAAGTGCATCTAAGATTTCAGGCAGTGCATTTCCTTTATATACAGATGTAGGTGCAAAATATGAAAGAAGTTTGATTAATTTTATGTTAGATACCCATATTAATGAGCATGATTACAAAGAGGTTATGCCTCCATTTATAGTATCTTCTTCTTCGCCATACACAACAGGTAATTTACCTAAATTTAAAGAAGATATGTATTATATCGAAATTGATGATATGTATTGTATTCCAACAGCAGAAGTTCCAGTAACTAATATACATTCCAATGATGTTTTGAATGAAAAAGATTTACCTAAAAAATATGTTGCTTATAGCGCATGTTTTAGAAGAGAAGCTGGAAGTTACGGGAAAGACACAAAAGGTTTGTTGAGATTGCATCAATTTAATAAGGTTGAATTGGTTCAGTTTGTTAAACCTGAAGATTCTTATTCTGTTTTAGAATCATTACTTTCAGATGCAGAAAGTATATTGCAAAAATTGAATTTACATTATCGTGTCGTATGCTTAGCAAGTGGAGATTTGTCTTTTTCGGCTGCAAAATGTTATGATATAGAAGTTTGGTCTCCTTATGAGCAAAAATATTTAGAGGTGTCAAGTTGTAGTAATTTCGAATCTTTCCAAGCAAGAAGAGGTAATATTAAATATAAAAAAGATTCAGATAATAAGCTGGATCTTATTCATACATTGAATGGTTCTGGTTTAGCAACACCTCGTCTTTTAGTTTGTTTGTTAGAAACATATCAGCAAAAAGATGGTGCCATCCTAATTCCAGATATACTAAAACATTACTTAAATATTGATAAAATTCAATCTTAAATGATTCGTTATATACTTTTAGTATCTAATATTTTATTTTTTACATCTATTTTTTCACCCTTAATTATTATTGTTGGTCTGTTTGATAAAACAAAAAAAAAATACAGGTTATTTAACTCGCTTATGGGCAAAAACAATTTTAATATTTTCTAATATTTCTTATGAAATTAATGGATTAGAAAATATTTCTAATAAAAACCAATATGTTATTATCAGTAATCATCAATCAGCAATTGATGTATTGGTTACATTCGCTGCTATACCTTTGCCGATTTCTTTCTTCACTAAAAAGGAATTATTCTTCATACCTATATTTGGATGGGCTATGAAATCTTCTGGTATGGTTTATGTTGATAGAAAAAATAAAAAGAAATCAAAAGAATCGGTAAATGAAGCCTTGCTTAAAATAAATAAAACCCAATTATCAATTTTAAATTATCCAGAGGGAACAAGAACAAGTTTTAATCGTTTAAATAATTTTAAGAAGGGTGGATTTATTTTAGCGATTCAATCAAAATATCCAATCATTCCATTAACAATAGTATATAATAAAGATATGATTAATAGTAGAATTAGAATACTTGTTGATAATAGTATAGATACTGTAAATTGTGAAATGTCAGATAGAGATATTTTAATTGATAAAGTCAAAAATATCATTCAATCAAATCTAAAGTAAATGAAAAACAATATTTATATATTCATGCTATGCGCTTCTTTTTTGTTTAATCAAGAAGATACTTCTTCTATCAAAAATATAAGTATAAAAAATGGAATAGATAGTACCAATAATTTTTTTGTAGAAAATGATTTATTTGAAACAGTATTATCTGAAGCCAAAATATTTTATGCTGAGGCAATAATATCAGATTTAATCAGTGATACTTTGAATGCTATGTATGGATTTGATAATGTTTTTAAAGCATTGGCTCAATTGGAAGAAATTAGCGAAAATGATGAACTTGATAAATTGAAATATCAACAGATGCTAACAGCTGTTATAGAATATTATGATAATAAAGTAGTGAGTATCGATCATTCTAAAACTGGATTTTCTACAGCAGTTTTTAATGAGAAGGTAGACAATTATCTATATAGTCAAAATCTCGAAGATTTAGTTAATGTAGAAGAGACTGTTGAGTTTATAGAAGGTCATGTTCCAATAACTTATAATAAGAAGGTTCAAAGTGTAATTTCATATTATAAGAAACAAGGGAAAACATATATACAGCAATGGTTAAATAGAGAACAAAAGTTCAAGGAAATAATGTTGCCTATATTAAAGGAAGAAGGAGTTCCTTTAGAATTATTTTATATTCCCATGATAGAAAGCGGTCTTAGAACTGATGCAAAATCTTTTGCTTCAGCTGTAGGCCCATGGCAATTTATTGCAAGCACAGGTAAAGCCTATGGGCTTAATAAGACTTTTTATATTGACGAGAGAAGAGATTTTGTTAAATCTACAAGAGCTGCAGCTAAATACTTAAAACATTTATATAATGAATTTGGAGATTGGTATTTGGCATTTGCTGCATATAATGGCGGTGAAACAAGAATTCATAGACACCTTAATTGTAAGCAGTGTGGCTATCCATCAGGGAAGTTGAGTTTTTGGGATTTAGATAGACTCCCTAAAGAAACTCAGAACTATGTACCTAGTCTGATGGCCATTATTTTTATATCTAAAAATCCAGAAAAATATGGTTTTCAAGTTAATTCAATTCCATCATTGGACTGGGAAGTGAAGAAAATAGATAAATCAGTTAAAGTAGATGATATTGCAAAATGTGCAAAAATTGATAAAAAAATATTATTAGAATATAACCCTGAAATATTAAGAGAATATATTTTAGTAGATAAGGGCAGTTCTTATGATTTTAGAATGCCTATTAATTATAGTAGCGATTTTGATTCATTGTTTTCTTTAATAGAGGAGACAAGTTCTGATGAAGTTGTTTTCAAAAAACATAAAATTAAAAAAGGTGAGAGTTTGTGGAGTATTGCTATAAAATATGGTAGTACTATAACAGCAATCTGTGAGGTTAATAAACTCAATAGAAATAAACCAATTAGAATAGGAAAAGTTATAACTGTTCCTATAGGCTCATATAAAACTCCACCAAAAAAAATATATTATACTGTGAAGAAGGGTGATACTTTAAGTGAGATAGCTGTTAAATATAGAACTTCTGTTTCAAAAATAAAAAGGTGGAATGGTCTAAGAAGCAACTTGATTTATCCAGGTAAAAAGTTAGTTATACATAGATAATTTAATTTAATAAGTTTTCTTTTAAAATCATCAAATATTAGTTAATATTCAGGACTGTAATAAAACAATAATTGATATGACTAAATTGGATATAATAAAAGAATCATCAAGACTAACAGGTCTAACTAAAGTTGAGACCGAACTTGTCTTAGATTCAATAATAAACTCAATTAAATATTCATTATCTAATGGGAAAAGGATAGATATTAGAGGATTTGGTAGCTTTTTTGTTAAAGTAAGGAAAGCAAGAGAAGCTAGAAATCCATCTACTAATGAACGTATCTTTTTAGATGAACAATATATACCAACTTTTAAGGTATCGAAATTACTTAAAAAATTTGTAGATCAAGAAATGAAAGATAAATAGGAGCATATTATATGCCTTGTGGTAAAAAAAGAAAAAAGAAAAAAATGAATACTCATAAACATAAAAAACGTTTAAGAGCTAATAGACATAAGAAAAAATAAATTTTAATAAATTTAATACTAATTCACAGGCCATCTAAAACTTAATATGCTATAAGTTTTAGATGGCTTTTTATATTATATGAATACAACTGTAGTATATAGTGTTAGTCAGATAACTAACAGGCTAAACTATTGTTTAGAAAAACAATTTAATCAAATTTTTGTTAAAGGAGAAATATCTTCATTTAGATTATATGACTCAGGGCACGCTTATTTTACTCTTAGAGATCAATCTAGTATTATTAATTGTGTATATTTTAATTATGTCAATCTTAAAGAAGATTTACTTCTTAAAGAAAATATTGAAGTCGTAGTCTTTGGTGATATTAATATTTATAAAACTAGAGGATCTATACAATTAATAGTTTCTAATGTTCATATAGGAAAGGAAGGAGATTTATGGCAAAAATATCTAAAGTTAAAAAATAAATTAGAAAAAGAGGGATTGTTCGATAAAATTTATAAAAAGGAATTACCATATATACCACGAAAAATTACTATAGTATCATCAAAAGAAGGCGCTGTAGTTCATGATATATTAAATATAATATATAGACGAGCTCCGTATGTAGAGGTTAATATTAAGCATTCATTAGTACAGGGCAGTAGTGCTTGCGATAATCTGATTCAGGCAATACAAGAAATTAATAAAGAAACAATAGTAGATTTAATTATAATAGCTAGAGGCGGAGGAAGTTTAGAGGACTTAATGACATTTAATGATGAACGACTAGTTAGGGAAATATTTAAATCTAAAATACCTATTATTACTGGGATTGGACATGAAACAGATTTCACTTTATCTGATTTCGTATCAGATAAACGAGCTGCAACTCCTTCAGAAGCAGCTGAAATATGTGCACCTGACATTGAATCGTTATATAAAAAAATAGATTTATTTGAAAATAAAATTTTATCAATTTTAAATAGTAGAGTAGAAGAAAAATCCAATCTTCTTAATACTTATTATTTAA
>CAYOTG010000021.1:0-9253 GCA_964406825.1 uncultured bacterium | reverse complement strand
ATCTAATCAACATGAATTAATTCAATTATATTTAAATGAAAATGTTGAAAACAATGAAGTAGATGATGAATCTGTTATTGAGCTTAAAAAATTCATACAACTTGTAAATGATCTCGAAATCCAAACTCTTTTAAGTAATGCAGATGATGATAAAAATGCCATTTTAACAATTCATCCAGGTGCTGGTGGTAAAGATTCTCAGGATTGGGCTTTTATGCTCTATAGAATGTATGTAAAATGGGCAGAGTTAAACAAATATAAGTATACAATACTCAGTTATACTGAAGGTGATGAAACAGGGATAAAAGAAGCCAGTATAGAGATTGATGGTTCTTATATTTTTGGAAAACTTCAATCTGAAAGAGGTATTCATAGATTGGTACGAATTTCACCATTTGATAGTAATGGTAAAAGACATACGTCTTTTGCTGCTGTATATATAGATCCATTAATAGATGATGATATATCCATAGAAATTAATGAGAGTGATTTAGAAATAGATACTTATAGGGCAAGTGGTGCAGGCGGGCAACATGTTAATACAACTGACTCAGCAGTAAGAATAACTCATATTCCAAGTAATATTATAGTTCAATGCCAAAATCAAAGAAGTCAGCTAAAGAACAAAAATACAGCAATAAAGATTCTGAAATCTCGTTTATATCAGCTTAAATTAGATGAGAGGCTTAATAAGAAAAATGAGTTAAATTCAGAAAAGAAAGAAATTGCATGGGGTAGTCAGATAAGATCTTATGTTTTTCACCCCTACAATTTAATTAAAGACCATAGGACAAAGTATGAAACTTCAAATATTCAAAAAGTTCTAGATGGTAATATAGATGAATATATAAAAGAATATTTATTATTCAATATGGAGAAAAGTAATGTCAAATAACGAATCAGAAGTAGGACAAAGTTTAAAGCAAATTATTGACCATAGATTGGAAAAAATAAAGGCAATTAAGGATGGAGGTGTTGATCCATTCCCACATAATTTTGACTTAAAAGATAAAGTTTCTGATTTATTAAGCGTTAAAGAACCCTTTACTGAAGAATATCAAACAGCAGGAAGGGTTGTTGGTATGAGAAGAATGGGCAAGGCTTCCTTTTGTCATATTCAAGATGAGGGTGAAAAAATTCAAATTTACCTTAAAAATAATATGCTCGAAGAGGGTATGTATGATTTACTCGTTCGTAATATGGACATTGGAGATATTGTTGGATTTAATGGAACACTGTTTTATACAAAAACAAATGAATTATCAATTAAGTGTACAAAGGTAACAATGCTTGCTAAAAGCATTAGACCTCTTCCAAATATTAAAGAGAAAGAAGGAGAATCATTTTTTGCATTTGAAGACAAAGATTTACGTTATAGAAATAGACATTTAGATTTTGTTGTTAACTCAGGTGTTGTTAATGATTTTGTCCTTAGATCTCAATTGTTAAAAGAGGTAAGAAATTTTTTAGAAAATGATGGATATCTAGAAGTAGAAACTCCTGTTCTCCAACCTATGTATGGTGGAGCCAATGCAAGACCTTTTACTACTTTTCATAATACATTAGATGAAAAGTTATATCTTAGAATATCATTAGAATTATATTTAAAGAAACTAATCATTGGAGGTATTAATAAAGTATTTGAGCTTTCTAAGAATTTCAGGAATGAAGGGATGGATAAAGACCATAATCCTGAATTTACTATGTTAGAATTCTATTGTGCCTATGCGGATGTATATGATATGCTAGATTTCACAGAATCAATGATTAAAAGTGTATTTAAAGAGGTTAATAGTTCTACTACAATTAATTTTGGTGAAAATAAGATATCTCTTAAAAATAAATTTAAAGTAATTGACTTTTTTGAATCAATTAAGAAATTCTCTAAGAAAGATGTATCTGATATGGACTCTAAGGCATTGAATAAATTCTTGAAAGATTCAAAAATTAAAATAGAAAAAAATGCAAACTATAGTAATCTCATAGATAAAGTTTTTAGTCATTTCGTTGAACCTAATTTAATTCAACCAACTTTTATCATTAACTTCCCTAAAGAAATCTCTCCTTTAGCAAAAACTCATAGAGAAAATGATAATCTCGTTGAGCGTTTTGAGCTTTTTATTGGAGGAATGGAAATCGCTAATTCATTTACTGAACTAAATGATCCTATCGATCAATTAGAACGATTGAATAATCAAGTAGAGCTTCGTGCTAAAGGAGATAAAGAAGCACAGGTTGTTGACCATTCTTTTATTGAAGCGATGGAAATAGGTATGCCTCCAACAGGAGGAGTAGGGGTTGGTATAGATAGATTAGCAATGCTCCTTACAGGTAACACAAGCATTAAGGATGTTATTTTATTTCCTGCAATGCGTTCATAATATAAAATGAAAAAATATTATTTTATTTTATTAAGGTTATTCCGAATTAATTATAAATCTTTAAAATCACTAACTAATTTTTCAGTTATTTTATCAACTGTATTATGTGTGATTTTTATATCTATAACATTATCTATCACTGATGGGTTTAAACAAAACATTATATCTAAAATCATCTTCTTTGATGGATATGGAAGAATTGATTATGATGATTTAAATAATAAAGACTTACAATATATAGAAGATTATCATGAATATGGGATTGAGCCTTATTATGAATCCCAATACATTGTTAAAAATAGCAATGATTCTGAATTAATAACATTATTCTCATCCAATCAAATAAAAGACAAAATTTCTGATATTCACGTTTTATCAAGTAATAATAAACAAAACAGCGTGTATATTGGATCTGGTTTAAAAAATAAATTATTTGTTGATAATCCCAATGATTTGTCAGCTATATTGATTAATAATAATCAACCCTTTAAAATTATTAATATTGCAGGTTTTTTTGAAACAGGTGTTCCTCTTTTTGATAATCATGTAATAGTCTCTAATATTACCGATTTAGATTTTTATTCTGATATCCCTAGTGGATATGTTGTCAGTGAAAATGCTTTTAAAGAAATACAATATGTTATATCAGCCTATATATACACATACAAAGATAGATATTATGATTTTTTGAAATGGTTAGATTCATATGATCTACCAATATTTATATTATTATTATTTATTGTTACTGTAGGCCTGGTAAATAATAAGTTTTGTTATACGATTGATATTATGAATCGTAAATCAGACTCATTTGTATTTCATAATTTAGGGTTGTCGTATAAAGAAATTTTTTATTTATATTGGTATAAATTTTTAATTTTAAATATTATTGGAATAATTTTAGGGAGTATAATTTCTTTATTATTATTATACTTAGAATCACAATTTCATTTTATCCAAATTCCTAGTGAAATATATTTCACATCATCAGTTCCAATAGCCTTTAATTTTCAAAATTTCATGTATGCTCCATTAATAATTCTATTGCAAGTTTTTTATTTTGCTATTTTTAAATATGAAGTTAAATAATGCTAAAATAAAATTTTTATTTTTGTTAAAATTTTTCTTTTTAACAGATGAGGGTCGATTCAGAAAATCATATTTTTTTCAAATCATAGGTTTATATTTAGGTGCTTTAATTATTTCTCTTACATTTTCTATTATGGAAGGAATGGAACATGAAATATTTAATAAAATTGAAGCTTTTAATTATAAAGGATTTTTATCTGGTAAAACATTTCCTGATAATGATTTACTTGATTTAACTGATAATTTTGGTAAGAAGAGTCTAGTAAGTTGCGAAACTAAAAATCATGATTTTCTAATTAATGCTATAACCTATGATAAGTTTAATAGCTTTGTAGAAAATAAAATAAAAGATGACTTATTATATGATAATGATATTTACGATAGTTCAAGTATTATTATTGGAGAGTCATTATCTAAAAAATATGGTATATCTCTAGGAGATACAATCACACTATCAGATATAGTAAATACCAATATTGTGACAGGAAATTATACTTCAAAGACATTTATTGTAGCAAATGTATTTAAATTTAAATTTCTTAATTTTGATTATGATAATATTTTTATAAAAGAAAATCATGGAATGTTTTTGAAATCAGAAAATTATAATTATTATATTGATGATAATCAGAAATTTGACAATAAATTAATTTCTTCTGATAGTGAATACTCCTTATTGATATCTTCAATACAATTTGAGAAAAAACTTTATATATTACTTGGCATACTTACAATTATTATATCTTCTATTATGGTTTTTAATAATACGTTAATGGTTTTACTTGAGAAGAAGAAGCAATTCAAGTTATTAAATAGTTTAGGAATAAGTCTAAATAAAGTGCTAATAACTATGTTGTTTTGTAATGTATCCTTATCTTTATTCTTATCAACTATGGGGTTATTGACTACTCTCTTTATCGAAAAATTAAATCTTCAGTTTAATATTGTCGATTACCTCTTTATATATTCTCCCTTTGATGTAGTACCTATGAATCTATCCATTAATCAATTTATTATGACATTATTATTAATTATTATTTTAACCATCATTTCAACTATATTATCAATAAATAATATGAAACATAGATTAGAGGAAGATTAAAAACCAATATGTCTATTATATTAGAAAATATTAAAAAACGATATATAAATTCAGGTGACAAAGTCAATGTGTTGAATGGTATATCACTATCAATAAATACTGGAGATATTATTACAGTTTTAGGGCATTCGGGAGTTGGTAAATCAACTTTATTAAGTATCATGAGCGGTGTATTATATCCAGATGAGGGTACAGTATCTATAAATGACAAATTATTATCACCATCTAATAGTGCCTCAGTTAGAAAAAAAACAATCAGCGTTTTATTCCAAAAAGATAATTTACTACCAGAATTTAATATTAGAGATAATCTATTATTGCCACTTATTATTAATGATATTGATTATCATAGTGCTATAGATAGAGTAGATGAAATTTTAGAATTATTAAAAATGAAAGAATTTAAATATCGATATCCTTATCAGATATCTAAGGGTGAATATCAGAGGATTTCATTGCTAAGATGTATGTCAAATAACCCTAAAGTGATTATTGCCGATGAACCAACAGCTAGTCTTGATGAAAATAACTGTGAACAATTATTAGATTTAATAGTTAAACTTAATAGAGATTTAGGAGTAACATTTATCATCGCAACGCATGATAATCGTTTTATTGATATATCCAAAATAACATATAAATTATTTAATGGAGATTTGATTATAAATGAGTGAAAATTATACAAAAGGTGTTAAAAGAATATTAAAGTATTCAAAAGAAGAGTCTATTAGATTATCAACTACTTATGTTGGTTCTGAACATTTACTGCTAGGCATTATTAAAGATGTTGATGGTGATGCTTATAAGCTTCTTAGTACTATCGGTTGTGATTTAGATAAAATTAAAAATCAAATCGAAAAAGAGGTAAGTACAAATAATCCTTCTACATCTATTGGACACTTGCCTCTTACTAGAAGGTTAGAAAGAATACTCAAGAAATCTTATGCTCTAGCAAAAAAAGATGGACTTAATGTAGCCAACCAGAATTATTTATTATTAGCATTATCTGAAGAAAAAGGTGGATTAGCAAAAAACATATTAAAAAGTTTATCTATCGACTCAAAAGTAGTATCTTCATTTTTATATACAGAAAAGAATAAAAATTTATCTAATAGTAATGATGTATCTAATGGTATTTCAAAATCTGAAGATGATTTGAAATCATTTAAGTCATTCTCAAGAAATATTAGTAAAATGGCTGAAAGTAATTTATTAGATCCTGTAATTGGTAGAACATTAGAAATTGAGAGAGTTACCCAGATACTATCGAGAAGGAAAAAAAATAATCCTGTTTTAATAGGTGAGCCTGGAGTTGGTAAAACGGCTATTGTAGAGGGTCTTGCGTTACGTATTTTTCAAAAGAAAGTTCCTAGGCTTTTATGGGATTATAAAGTTTTGGCACTCGATTTAACAGGTTTAATAGCTGGAACAAAGTATAGAGGTCAGTTTGAAGAAAGAATGAAAAAAATCATGATAGAATTAGAAAAAGCTGATAAAGTTATATTATTTATAGATGAGCTACATACAATTGTTGGGGCTGGAGGTGCTACAGGATCATTGGATGCAGCTAACATATTTAAGCCTGCATTGGCTAGGGGAGATATCCAAATTATTGGAGCTACTACTCTGAATGAATATAAAAAATATATAGAGAAAGATGGAGCATTAGAAAGGAGATTTCAGAAGATTATAGTTAATGAACCCTCTGTTTCAGATACTATTGATATATTAAATGGTATTAAAGAAAAATATGAATCACATCACAATGTTAAAATATTAGATTTAACAATTCAAACCTGTGTTGAGTTAAGCCAGCGTTATATAAATGATAGATTCTTACCAGATAAAGCTATCGATGTTATGGATGAAGTATGTTCCAGGAAAAGACTTAATGACCTAGTTGTTCCTAAATCTATATTGAATTTAGAAAGAAAAATTAATAAAATACGAAAAGAAAAGGAAGAGGCTATTACAAACCAGACTTTTGAAGTAGCTGCAAAGCTTAGAGATAAAGAAAAATCATTAATAGCTAAACTTGAAGAAGAACAAAAAAAATTCACTAGTAAAAATGAAGACTACTTAGTAGTTGCAGAACAAGATGTTGCAGATACTGTATCAACTATGACAGGAATCCCTGTTTATAAAATTACACAAAAAGAATCTGAAAAAATATTACATATGGGGGATGATATTAAAAAAAGAATTGTTGGTCAAGACTACGCTATTGATGTCTTGGTTTCCTCAATACAAAGAGCTCGAGCTGGTTTTAAAAATCCAAATCATCCAATAGGTTCATTTATATTTTTAGGTCCCTCGGGGGTAGGAAAGACAGAGCTAGCAAAACAATTAGCAAAATATTTATTTGAAAATGATTCATCCTTAATAAAAATAGATATGTCTGAATATATGGAGAGATACAATGTTTCTCGATTGATAGGTGCTCCTCCAGGGTATGTTGGGTATGAAGAGGGAGGGTTTTTAACAGAAAAAGTAAGGAGAAATCCTTATTCAATAATATTATTTGATGAAATAGAAAAAGGTCATCCAGATATTTTTAATTTATTACTTCAGATTTTAGATGAAGGTCAATTAACAGATAGCCTTGGACATAATGTTGATTTTAAAAATACACTGATAATTATGACTTCAAATATAGGTACATCTAATATAAGGTCATCTAATATAGGTTTTATAGATAAAAAAGATCAATCTGTAGATACTAAATCTATTATTATGAAAGAGGTTAAAAAATATTTTAAACCAGAATTTTTAAATAGACTAGATGACACTATAGTATTCAACCAATTGACTATAGATAATCTTTATAGAATTATAGATTTTGAGATGACTGATTTAAAAAAGAATTTAAAAACTAAAAACATATCTCTTAGATTGAGTAAAAGCGCTAAAAAAATTCTTCTTCAGGAAGGTTCCTTTCTTGA
Source organism: uncultured bacterium (assembly GCA_964406825.1). Taxonomy (GTDB): domain Bacteria; phylum Fidelibacterota; class Marinisomatia; order SCGC-AAA003-L08; family D37C17. The sequence continues at coordinate 1,739 of CAYOTG010000021.1, read as the reverse complement.
TTGGGGAGCAAGACCTATAAGGCGAGTTATTCAAAATAAAATTGAAAGCGAGATATCTATACGGTTTTTAGATGGACAGTTTACAGATAATGGTGGTAATGTTAGTATATCTGGCAAAGATGGCGAATTAGTATTTAAGCAAATTACTCCCACTAAAAAACAGCGAAGCAAAACAAAAACAGTTTAAATCCACTTAACTTACTGACAAAATGTCTGATTGTCTCCTAATGGCATAATAATTGAATATTTTAGTCTTAGCCATAGAGATTTTATAAAATTTAATAGTCAGGAGATAGAAATGGGAAAAATAATTGGAATAGATTTAGGTACAACTAATTCATGTTTTGCTGTAATAGAGGGTGGCTCACCCAATGTTATTACTAATAAGGAAGGTAATAGGACAACACCTTCAGTTGTTGCGTTTACTAAAGATGGGCAAACATTGGTTGGACAAGCAGCCAAAAGACAAGGTGTAACAAATCCTAAAAATACAATTTTTTCAGCTAAAAGATTTATTGGCAGAACATACAAAGAGATTAAAAAAGAATCCTCAAATTTACCTTTTGATATTGTAGAGGGTAAAAATAAAGAAGTTTTAATCAAAGCAAACGGTAAAGAGTATGCTCCTGCACAAATAAGTGCAATGGTATTACAAAATATTAAAGTAAATGCTGAAGAGTATTTAGGTTCAGATGTTACAGATGTAGTCATAACTGTACCTGCTTATTTTAATGATTCTCAGAGGCAAGCAACTAAAGATGCTGGTACTATTGCAGGATTAAATGTTAAACGTATTATTAATGAGCCAACTGCGGCAGCTTTAGCATATGGATTAGATAAAAAAAATAAAGATCAAAAAATAGCTTTTTATGACTTAGGTGGTGGTACGTTCGATATTTCTATTTTAGAGATTGGTGATGGAGTATTTGAAGTAAAATCTACAAATGGAGATACGCAATTAGGCGGAGATGATTTTGATGATGTATTAGTAAATTGGTTAGCAGACGAATTTAAAAAATCTGACTCTGTAGATTTAAAGAAAGACCCTATGGCTCTTCAGCGATTGAAAGAAGGCGCAGAAAAGGCTAAATGTGAATTATCAACATCTACGCAAACTGAAATTAATTTACCATTTATTACGGCAGATGCATCAGGGCCTAAACATCTTAATGTAACATTAAATAGAGCTAAATTTGAAAATCTAATTGGTGATTTGGTTGAAAAAACAGTGAAACCTTGCAAAGATGCTTTAAAGGATGCCAAATTAAAATCATCAGATATAAATGAAATTATTCTAGTTGGAGGGTCTACTCGTATACCTTTAGTGCAAAAAACAGTTGAAAAATTGTTTAATAAAGAAAGCAATAAAAGTGTTAATCCTGATGAAGTGGTTGCTGTTGGTGCCGCTATTCAGGGAGGAGTATTAGGTGGTGAAGTAGATGATATTTTATTACTTGATGTTACCCCTCTAACATTAGCTATTGAAACATTGGGTAATATTGCTACTCCTATGATTCCTTCTAATACAACTATACCAACAAAGAAATCAGAAGTTTTTTCAACAGCATCTGATAATCAGCCCTCAGTGCCTGTCCATGTGGTTCAAGGTGAAAGAAAATTTGCAAAAGACAATAAATCTTTAGGACAATTTATTTTGGATGGTATTCCTCCAGCACCAAGGGGTACTCCTCAAATAGAAGTAACCTTCGATATAGATTCAAATGGGATCCTTAATGTAA
>CAYOTG010000020.1:3045-9692 GCA_964406825.1 uncultured bacterium | reverse complement strand
TGTAGATTGCATACATGGTCCAGATGATAAAGAAGGAGCTGGAGCTGAAGCAAAACAAGAAGGTTTTGATCCAACGGATAAACAATTATATATAGATCCTGAAGAATGTATTGATTGTGGAGCATGCGAACCAGAATGTCCAGTAGAAGCTATTTTTGAAGAAGATGCAGTCCCAGAAGAATGGACAAAATTTATTAAAATTAATTATGATTATTTTGGTAGAGAATACGAAGGATAAAGATAATATTTAAATTAATATTAAAACAGCTGCAGATATTTGCAGCTGTTTTTTTTATATGGAAAAATTAATAGAAGATATTACCAAAGTTTTAAAAACGATTAAATACCCAGGTTTTTCAAGGGATATTATATCGTTTGGAATTGTTAATAAAATAAATATTGACCCTGAAAATAACCTCACGATTGATATTGTTTTTACAACTAGTAATGATGAAAATAAAAAAAATATTTATAATTCAATACAAGAAAAGTTATCTAGCAATTTTAAATTTAATCAAATAATAATTAATTTTATTGATAAAGCTATTGATACTAAAAATGAATCATTAGAAGATAAAAAAGGTAACTTTTCTAATATTGATAATATAATTGCAATATCAAGTTGTAAGGGAGGAGTAGGTAAATCAACTATTGCATTAAATATAGCGTGTGAATTATCTGAGAATTACAATGTGGGTTTGCTAGATTTAGATATCTATGGACCGAGTTTACCTACTTTAATTAATCATAAAGAACAGCCCTTAATAAATAATAATATAATTGATCCTGTAGAAAAGTTTGGTATTAAGTTTATGTCTTTTGGATTTATCAATAATGAAAATTCTCCAACTATTTGGAGAGGTCCTATGGTATCTAGAATGACCCAGCAATTTTTTGAAGATGTAAATTGGGGTGATTTAGATTATTTGATTTTAGATCTTCCTCCAGGTACAGGTGATATACAACTGACCTTAGTTCAAAAAATTAAATTAACGGGTGCTATTATTGTAACTACTCCGCAAGATTTATCACATGTGGATGTTAAAAAGGGTTCTGATATGTTTAAAAAAGTTAATACACCAATAATTGGTATAGTAGAAAATATGGTTGGTACAACTCTATCAGGGGAGCTATCTAATGTAGACCTTAAAGAAGTTTCTCTCTACATCAATGATAATAAAATTAATCTCAATAATGATGGAAGTTTTAGTTTTATATATAATATTTTTAAGGGTAATTCAGGAATTAATGAAAGTAATAGACTCGGCTTACCTTTATTAGGTCAAATTCCATTAGATGAAAAATTGTCACAATCTTGTGATGTAGGGATCCCATATATGATAAATAACGAGAATTCAATTATACACTCAGAATTTGTTAAAATAGCCAATGCAATATTTTAAGAAGGTGATATTATATTGATAAAATCTAGTATAAAAAATCCTAGGCATATATCTATAATAATGGATGGTAATGGTAGATGGGCATCTGTAAAGGGTTTAAGTAGAACGGAAGGTCATAGAGCGGGTGTTAAATCAGTGAGAAAAATAATTAAACATTGCAGTCAACTTGGAATTGAATATTTAACTCTTTTTACTTTTTCTCAAGAAAATTGGAATAGGCCTAAAAAAGAAGTTTTTGCTTTAATGAAATTATTAGTATCATCATTAAATGAAGAATTATCTGAAATGATAAAAAATAATATAAGATTTAAAGTTATAGGTAATTTTAATAGATTGGATTTAATAACTAAAAATCAGCTTAAAAAAGCGGAGGCATTAACTGCAAAGAATAATGGTTTAACTTTATGTCTTGCTATTAGTTATGGTGGACGTCAAGAAATCATTAATGCAATAAATAATATTATTGAATCCAAAAAGGAAAATACTAATGAAAAAGAATTTTCTAAATTTTTATATACTAGAAATATGCCTGACCCTGATTTATTAATTAGGACAGGAGATGAACATAGAATCTCAAATTTTTTATTGTGGCAAATGGCATATACTGAGATTTATTTTTCTAAAGTTTTTTGGCCTGATTTTAATGAAAAAGATTTAGACCTTGCTATTGAAAATTTTAAATCTAGAGAAAGAAGATTTGGAAAGTTAAGTAAATGATACAGATATATAAATATATTATTTTTGCTATTATTTGTACGATTATTTTTCCTCAATATATGGTTATTTCAGATATTAATATAGAAGGTCTTAATAGATTAACCAAAGGTGATATATATAATATAACTAAATTAAAACCTGGAGATGAAATCATTAGAGGAGATGAAATTAATAAAGCTATTCGTAGATTATGGGCTAAAGATAGATTCTCAGATATACAGGTTTATGCAGAAAATCAAGATGAATCTAATTTAGTATTAAGAATTGAATTAAATGAATTGCCAGTTTTAGGAGAAATTAAGTTTATTGGAAATAAAAAAAAGAAGTCTAGAACATTAATTGATGTAATACCAAAATCGTTAGTTTCAGGTCATGTGATTTCTAAAGCTAAATTATTTAATGCAAAGAATAATATTATTAATAAATATAAAAATGACAATTTTCATGGAATTACAATAGATTCAGTAATATTAAACGATACTGAAATTGATTATATCAAAGATATAACCTTCTATATAAATGAAGGTTTTAAAAGCCGAATTAAAAGAATTTCTATAAATGGTAATCATAGTTTTCCATTCTATAGACTTTTCGATAAAAATCAAATTTCAAAAATTTTTAATAATACAAAAGAATTTAGTTTTTTCTTGCCATGGAGGGGAAAATTTGATGAAAATTTATTTAAGGAAGATCTAGATAATCTTGAAATTTTTTATCATAATAATGGATATAGAGATTTTAAAATATTAAAACAAGATGTAGTATATAAAGGAAATGATATAGAACTCTATATTGATATTTATGAGGGGGAAAAATACTATTATAGTTCAATAGAATTTATTGATAATTTAAAATTCACTAGTGATGAATTATTAGAAATTTTAGATATTAATGTTGGGGAACAGTACAATCAAGAAAAATTAGAGTTTTCAATTGCGGAAAATCTATCTTCTTTATATATGGATGAAGGGCACTATTATTTTAATGTGATAAAAGAAGTTATTCCTAAAGAAGATAATAAATTGATTCTAAACTTAAAACTTCAAGAGAACCAACAAGTAAGTATAAGAAAGATTTTTATTAATGGAAATGATAAAACTGAAGAAAATGTTATAAGAAGAGAACTTAAAATTTTTCCAGGAAATCTTTTCAATAAAAAAAATATTATTGAAAGTTTAAAATCACTATTTATGTTAAATTATTTTCAAGATGTTAAACCTGAAATAATAGATGTTTCTGATACTCAAATTGATATAGGTATTAGTGTAATAGAAAAACAAACAGGTAAGGCTAATTTTTCTATGGGCTATAATCAAGTGAATGGGTTCTCAGGAGGAGGAGGTTTTGAGTTTATTAATTTTCTAGGCAAAGGATTGCATTTGAATATTCAATATCAAAAAGGTCTACAAAATCAAATTAATTCAGGTCTTAATCAATCATCCTCTACCAATTATGCTAATTTTGAATCTTTTTCTATTGGATTTACTGAACCTCGAATATTTGATTCGAAAAATTCTGTAGGATTTACATTATATAATAGTATGCAAGGCACACAAAGTGGTTATACTGAATATGATACAAGAAATATAGGTGGATCTATAACATTTGGTAGACAATTTAAGTGGCCTGATTATTATACTGGAGGCAGCTGGTCAATAGGAGCCAGAAGTTCTAAATATTATGGTACTGAAGAACAACTTATAGGGTGTAGCGATATAGATTCTCCCTATTATCCTTGTGATTTTTCATCAGATATTATATATAGTAGCGGAAATGAGTTTTATGCGAAAAGAGATGGTATTAAATTGACTCAAACAATCAGTCGAATTAATATAGACAATGCAGAATTTGCTACGAATGGTTCAAAACTTATATGGTCAAGTACATTTTCAGGAGGTTTTTTAGGAGGTAATGAAAATTATCATAAACATATATTTAATTTTAAATGGTATACCCCTGTTACAGCATCTCAAAAAATAGTATTTTTTCAGAATTTTACTTTTGGTGCTATTAAGCCATTGGTAGCTAATGAATATATTAATTCAAGAATTCGTTTTTCTATGGGTGGAAGCGGTGTCCCATATGGTGAAATGTTACGAGGGTATTTAGATCATTCTATTGGATCTCAAATTAGTTACTATACAAAAGGTGGAAATATTATGTTTAAATATTCTACAGAGTTAAGGTTTTTACTTTCATCATCCCCAACAATGTATTTATTATTGTTTGCAGATACAGGTAATATTTGGTCTGATTTTGAAAATGTAGATATATTTGATTTAAAACGATCTGCAGGTATAGGTTTTAGACTTAATATGCCTATGTTGGGGGTAATAGGTTATGATATTGGCTATGGTTTTGATCATCATAATAATGATGTAGAAAAACCATGGGGATGGGAACATCATTTGATTTTTGGCGTTCCATTAAATTAACAGGTTAAATAATAAGGAGTAATTGTGAAAAAAAATATTATAGTTTTTATAGTTCTAAGTTTGTCTCTTATTTTAGGACAAGGACAAAAAATTGGCTATGTAAATTCCCAAATTATTTTAGGGGAAAATGAAGATGCTAGATTAGCATATGCTGATTTGGAAAAAGAAGCCAAACGTTTGCAAGTTGAATATGAAAGTCAGGCTATAACTTTAGATAGTTTGGTGAGAGAATATCAAAAATTTGAATTAATGTGGACTGATGATATGAAATCAGGTAAACGACAAGAAATTCAAGATTTGCAAATAAATCTTGAAACTTTTCAAGCAAAATATTTTTCTCAACCTAATGGAGAAATTTATATCATGGAACAACAGATGTTAGCGCCTATCCATCAATTAATAAAAGCAGCAATTGACAAGGTCGCTGCAGAGAAAGGATATGATTATGTATTAGATGTTGCACAAGGCATTGTTCTCTATAAATTAGATGCTTATGATTTGACTCAATTAGTACTATCTGAAGTAAAAAGAATGTCTATAAACAAGGAAGACGAATAATAATGATTCATATTTCAAAAGTAAATGAAATCATTAAAGGAACAATACATGGGAATGATGATATGTATATAAAAGGTCCATGTAGTATCCAAAGAGGTAAAAAAGATTATATAAGTTATATAAAAAATAAAAATTACTTAAAATATCTTAAAAATACTTTAGCCTCAGCTATTATTGTTGATCAGACAGTCAAAATTCCAAAAAAAAATATTAATAAAACTTTATTAAGGGTAGATAATGCAGCTTTAGCATTTATTAATTATTTAAACTTTTATGATAGTCGGATTAATAAAAAGAATCTAAATAATATTATTTGTAAATCTTCTAAAATTGATAGCAGTGTTACCATTGGGAAAAATGTTTATATAGGTTCCAACGTTATTATTGGTAAATCTGTTATTATATCCGATGATGTAATCATCAAATCAAATACTTCTATTGAAGAAAAATCTGTTATAGGTAAAAAATCAGTTATTCACTCTAATGTTGTTATTTATAGGTCTACTATTATAGGTAAAAATTGCAAAATAAAAGCAGGTACAGTTATTGGAGGATTTGGATTTGGTTTAATCACTGACAAAAAAGGCTATCATCATAGAATCCCTCACGTTGGTAATGTTAATATTGGGAATAATGTCGTAATAGGTAGTAATTGTACTATTGATAGAGGTACAATTGATAATACTATAATTTGCGATGGAACAAATTTAGATAACCAAGTTCATGTAGGGCATAATGTTAATATTGGAAATAATTGTTTGATTTGTGCTCAAGTTGCAATTGGTGGTAGTACAAAAATTCACAATAATGTTATAATTGGAGGTCAAGCAGGTATTATAGATAATATTATAGTTAAGGATAATGTTATAATTGGAGCAAGATCTTATGTTATCAAATCAATAGATGAAAACTCATATGTATCTGGTAATCCTGCAAGAAATCATAAGGATCATATTAAACAAGATATATTGATATCTAAGCTTCCAGCTATGTACAAAAAAATTTTTAATAAGTGACTTATCAAAAAACATTAGAAAAATCAATCGAATTTGAGGGTATAGGCCTACATACAGGTGTTACCTCGAAAGTATCTATTAATCCTGCAAAACCTAATACTGGTATTATTTTTAGAGATATGAATAAACAAGAAAATACTATCAAGGCAGATATAGATAATGTTTGTAGTACTTTAAGGGGCACAACTCTTTCATCAAAAAAATATAAAATCTATACTGTAGAACATCTCTTATCTGCATTATATGCTTTAGGGATAGATAATGTATATATAGATATAGATAATATTGAAATTCCTATATTAGATGGTAGCTCTGCAGATTATTATGATTTAATTCAATCGTCTGGAATTAAAATATTAAATGAAAAAAAGAATTCATTAATAATTAAGGAAAAAGTTGAAGTTAATAGTGGTGAATCATCATTAGTTATTTTACCATATAATGGTTTTAAAATTACATTTGAAATAGATTTTAAAAATAACAGTATAGGAAAGCAAAAATTTGTTCTAGAATCATTA
>CAYOTG010000020.1:0-2945 GCA_964406825.1 uncultured bacterium | reverse complement strand
AAGAAATTGAAAAAATAATTCCACATAGAGAACCTTTTTTATTAATTGATGAGATTGTTGATGGAAAAATAGGAGAATATGTTTGTGCTATAAAATATGTTAATAAAAATGAAGACTATTTTAGAGGACATTTCCCAGGAAATCCAATTATGCCAGGTGTCCTAATAATAGAATGCATGGCTCAAACAAGTTGTTTTTTATCTCTTAAAACTGTAGGATCATCACAAGATAAATTAATGTTATTATCAGTTATAAAGAGTTCAAGGTTTTTAAAAAAAGTCGTTCCAGGAGATAAATTATTTATAAAAGTGGAATTATTAAAATTTAGATTAAATAATGCTTTGATTAAAGGTGTTGCAATGGTAAATAATGAATTAGTTGCAGAAGCAGAATGGATGGCAACAGTAGTAAATAAAATATGAAGATACATAGCACTAGTATAATACATAAAAATGCAGTAATTGGAGCTAATGTTGAAATAGGTCCATACTGTATTATAGATGAAAATGTAGTAATAGGTAGTGATACAAAAATATTTTCATATGTACATATTCTTCCAAATACAAAAATCGGAAAGAATAATATTTTTCATCAAGGATCTATAGTTGGAGGAATTCCCCAAGATTTAAAATATGATAATGAATATTCAGAACTTATTATTGGTGATAACAATACTATAAGAGAATATTGTACTTTAAATAAGGGCACAGAGGCTTCGGGCAAAACAGTTATAGGAAATGATTGTTTACTGATGGCATATGTTCATGTTGCACATGATTGTATTGTTGAAGATAAAGTAATACTGGCTAATGGTGTGCAGTTAGGGGGACATTCTGAAATACATTATCATGCTACAGTTGGTGGAATGAGTCCAGTGCATCAGTTTTGTAAGGTAGGTCAACATGCTTTTATAGGAGGTGGACGATTAGCTTTGCAAGATGTTCCTCCATTTATTTTAGCAAATGGAGAACCTTTAAAATATTCAGGAATAAATTCTATAGGATTAAGAAGAAGAAATTTTGATTTAGAAACTAGAAATTTGATTAAAAAAGCATATAAGATTTTATATTTATCACATTTTAATCGTTCACAAGCTATTGATGAGATTAAAAATATGTTAGAATTAACAGATGAAATTAAATTAATTATTGAATTTATAGAAAATAGTGATAGGGGACTCATTTAAAAAAATATTACCATTATTATTAGTTGTCAATGTATATGTTTTATCAAATACATTGAATACACAGAATTATATTTTTCCAGATTTCATACCATACCAAGAATCTAAAACTTCTATTGGAGTTAAAATATCTGATACTTCTAATGGTTTACATCAAACACAAGAATCACTATTAATTAATAATTGGTTTACTGATAATTTATATGTTAGTGGATCTATATCATCATCTAAATCTTCATCCAATGATATGAAAATAAAATATAGTGCATCTGTTGGTTATGTCTATAATATTGATTATAAAATTTCTAAAAGCATTGTATCTATTTTAGGTTATAATAGAATTAGATTTGAGAATAATGAACTAGATAATAAAAATATATCATACAATTTATTGTTTAATATGAAGTTTAAACCATTCTGGGTATCATTTTCATATGGAGTAATTGATTATGATGATAGAATAGAAAATTTATCTATTAATTTTTTAAGTTCAGTATTTGATTCATTTATTTTAAACTTTGGTTTCCAATATATTATTAATAGTCAAGATGATATTTTAATGCAATCTTTCTCATTAAATTATAAAATATGAAAAAAATAGGTATACTAGGTTCTACAGGATCTGTTGGTAGTCAGGCACTAGAAATAATTAATGAGTACCCTGAAAATTTTGAATTAGTCTTTATATCAGGCCATACTAATATTAAAAAGCTATTAGAGCAAAAAGAAAAATATAATCCTAAATATCTCTGTATATCAGATGATAGTTATTATAATGAATTTAATAAAAATAGTTTAGATACTACTATAAGTGGAGGAAATAATGCTTTATTAGAACTTTGCAATATGGATGTTGATGTTGTTTTAAATGCTATTGCTGGTTATAAAGGATTGCACTTGTCAGTTGAATTATTAGAAAATAAAATTGATATAGCTTTATCAAATAAGGAAAGTATAGTTCAAGCAGGTTCTATTCTTACTAAATTGGCAAAGAAAAATAAAGTTAATATTTTCCCTGTAGATAGTGAGCATAGCGCCATTTGGCAATGTATTGCTGGTGAAAATATTAAATCTATAGATAAGCTAATTCTAACAGGATCAGGTGGTCCTTTTAGAACATATAAAAGAGATGATTTATATAATATTACAAAAGAACAAGCTCTTAAACACCCTAATTGGAGTATGGGCAATAAAATTACAATAGATTCAGCGACTATGATGAATAAGGGCTTTGAAGTTATAGAAGCACATTGGTTATTTAATATTGATTATAAAAATATAGATATAGTAATTCATCCTGAATCAATAATACATTCAATGGTAAAATTTGTAGACGGATCTATAAAAGCACAATTAAGTTCTCCAAGTATGAGAATTCCTATTCAATATGCATTATCTTACCCTGAAAGATTTATAAATAATAATCTTGATTTTGATTTTATTAGTAATAATAAGTTTAGTTTTGAAGAAGTTGATTATAATAAATTTAGATGTATTAAATTAGCATATCAGGCAGGGAGTAGTGGGGGTACTTATCCTGTTGTTTTAAATGTTGCAAATGATTTATCAGTAGAACTTTTTCTTGAAAATAAAATTAAGTTCTTAGATATTGAAAGAAATATAGAAGAAAGTTTAAGCAATCATTCATCAAAATCAAATCCTGATATTAATGATATTAGACAAACAATAAAGGATACAGAACAATACATAGAAAATTCTAAATAAATTAGTTAATGGATTTTATTATATCAATATTATCAAT
>CAYOTG010000019.1:0-9870 GCA_964406825.1 uncultured bacterium | reverse complement strand
CCATCTGGATACTGAGCAATATCTATAATATCTATATATGAGGCATTTTCACCATCTCCACCATCTGATTCATTAAAATAATGAAATTTATTTGAAAATAAATCTCTATAAAATCCATATTGATCATAATCACTCGTATAAACACCATCTCCATCATCATCATAATTTGATTCATCTAAAAATTCTGCTAAGTTGTAAACATCAACTCCTTCACAGTTCTGTATGTTTTGCATACACCATTCACAATCATTAACATCCTCACCTTCGCAGTAATCCCATGGATCACCATAAAGGTCAGAACATTCTTGCATACAGTCCATCATATCATCACCACTACTACCACCCGTACAATCACCACAGCAAGGGCAACCATCACTACATGGATTTCCACCACAAGCCATTCCATTACTCATCATACATTGATCACAAGCATCCAAACAATAACCCATGCTCCAAGTGCAATCCACTTGCATTTCACATTCCATTTGTACCGTTATATCACCACAACCACTACCAAAACTACCGGAATCATTGCAACTGTCTTGACACTCATTGAGTAATTCGCCTACAGAATCATCGCAGGCATCAAATTCTTCTTCTGTCATACAAGTAAAAATTGAATTACAATATGATTCGCCTGCGGCATCACAATCTGATTCAAGCCATGGCCAGCAACGTGTGTTATCTTCTCTTGCTGCTTTTGTCCATTCACCACCAGTTGGAATTCTTAGACCATAATGATCAAGAAGGAGCCCTACAACAACACCATCAACGCAATTTTCATAATTAAATATTGCAGGCTGTGTACCTAAACCTGATTCTATGATAAATGATGATCCTTCAAATGAAATAGCTTGGGTTGAAAAATCTTCAATATTAGCCATCCCATAATCCTGGCTGCTGCCTGAATCAGTATCTAAATAAGATTGATCGCAGTCATAAGCACATGAATTATTGCTTGCTATAGGAGATCCATCTGATGGATCATTCTCATCAGCAACGATTAAACAATCAGGGTCAATACCAAATCCATTAATGATATTATATAAAATTGTTAGAGGCTCTTCAGGATAATTAAGTGCGCTATCATCACTGCATGCTTGATATACAAGGGCAGCACCTTCGTTCACTTGAAATTCACTAAGTCCGTCACCTGTTATATCGATATAGTAAAGGTTTTCACCAGAATTGTAATTACAGTTATATGCAAATTCTCCTGAAGCACTACACATCTCACTCCAGCTACAGCCAGCTGTAGACTCATTAGGATAAGAATAACTGTTTGTATGGTAACATGAACAATCACTGTAACTTGTACCACCATCATGGTTGTATGCACCAGAATCAGTACAACCTATATTTGATTCATAGATACAATAACTACCATCATCATAAGTAGATGAAGGATTGTAATTTAAAGCATTATCATCCATACAGCCATATGTGGTTTGATAATCTGTACTTGTATTGTAATATTCTGTATATTCACTGCAATTATAAGTTGGAGCCTCATCTGCATCTAACTGAAAATCATAGGTTTCAAGAAACGTTACAAGCTCTGCATTGGTCATTTCATTTTGCATGATTTCATAGCTATAACTGATGGACTCATCTTGATAGGAGGATACACCTTCAACAGAAGATATTGTTATCATGGTAAAGGGAAGTTCACTGGTTACAGTATATGCGGTGGCAATAACTTTTACAACAACATTCGTGCTGTATGTTTCATCTGGAGCTTGAATATAGATAACTCGTCCAACTCCAGGAATGACATTTTCTCCAACATCACCTGAAACTTCACTGCCTGAATACGTTTCGAATTCAGAACCATCAATACTTACTTGGATTTCGACATTAAAGGATGCAAATGTACCTTCTTCATCTATCAAATCATATGTTACTGCAATAAGACCTGATCCATCTGTAAGTTGTCCGACCGTTAAATTTGTGATTGATTGTTCCTGTGAAAACAGGAAAGAAATTGAAATAATAATTAATAGCTTTTTAAGCATAACCCCTCCATATATGAGTATTTACCATAATATTTATACGTTTAAAGATAGGATTAAATTATATTTTTTGCAAACAGACTTTAGAGGAGCGTGATATGTATCACTTTAGCTTATTAAGATAATATTTGTATTCAAATTTTTTGATTTTTTTGTAAAGGGCTTTATAAGCTTTTAATGAGGATGTTTTTGCTTTATTGTCATTTGTATATTTGTATATATTGAAGTTGATATAAGCCTTGATACTTAAATCATCACTTTCTGCTATATATTTTTCTAAAAGATTTTTAGAATTTTTTATATCACATATAGCAAGTTCTATATTTATGGTTTTTATAAAGATATCATGATTTATTTTGTTGGCGATTTCAAGAGCCTCGTTTAATGTCTTTGCTGATTCTTTTAATTGTTTATTTAAACGTTGATGTATCCCAAGTTGAATTAAACTTCTTAATAGGTATATGGTGTCATCAATTTCTTTGAAATATTTAATGGCAGAATTTAATGTATCTATGCCAGATATATAGTCATCTTCAAAATGTAAAAATTTAGACATTTCAAAATTTCCTATTTCAATTGCTCTATCAATCCCCATTTTTTTAAAAAGTTCTAATCCTTTATTTAGATGGTCTTTTGCATCATCAATCTTACCTATATCAAATAAGACTAAAGAGAGATTACAGTATGTTGATGCCAGTCCATGTTTATCATTCATTTTTTTCTTTATTTTAATATTCTTATTATGATATTCAAGTGCTTTGTCAAAATTTCCAATTTGTTGATGTATAACAGCAAAACCACTATATGCTGTTGTTTGTAAGTGTTTATCATCTATTTTATTTGCTATCTTGAGCTGTTTTGTATAATTTTTTTCCGCTTCTTTATAATTTTTCATATTTTTATGGATAATACCTATATTTCCATAAGTTTGACCCTGGCTTCGTAGATTATATATATCTTCAGCCGTTGTTATGACTTCCTTGTAAATTTCTAGCGATTTGTCATATTCTCCTCTTATATTATAAATTAAAGCTATATTGCCAAGAGCTGCTAAGATTACATTTTTAGAATCATTTTTCTTAGATATAGTATATTGTTTTTTAAAATGATTAAGAGCTTGGTCTAAATTTCCCTTTTGTAATAAAACCATCCCTAGATGTCCCTCAGCTATCGCAATACCTTGATTATCTTCCTGTTCTTTAAACAGAGATAATTCTTTATTGAATGTTTTTACTGCTATATCAAAATTACCAATGTCATATTCTAAATCTCCAAGTATTCCTAAAATGATTGCTATATCAATTGTATTTGAAGCTTCTTTTGCTATTTCTAGAGCTTTATTAAGATAGGTTTGAGAATTGTCATAATCACGTTTATAGTTGTAATATTGACCCAGATTTTTATACAGTTCATAATTTATATCAGTAGATTGAATATTATATTCTAAAAGTTTTATATAGATATCTATTGCCTCGTCCCATTGACCTGTATCTAAGAATATCTCACCAAGTTTAATTTTAGAATTGATGTAATATTTATAGATCTTATCCGTATCATCTCTTTTTTCTAAGCTGTTATTATATGTTTTTTCAGATTCAATAATAGATATGATTCGTTCAAAGCATTGAATTGCATGTGTATAATCAAATAATTCAGAGTGTTTGTTCCCTGCGAGATATAGATATTCTAGTGCTTTGTCATAATTTTCTGATATATCATAATGTATTGCCAGGTCAAAATAGAATACTTCTAACTTATCTGAAAAATAATCTTCAATAATCTCAGCAACGGCTTTATGGAGTATAACTTTATTGGATATAAGTATTGTACTGTATGCTACATCTCGAGTTAACATATGTTTGAATTTATAGTGATCAAGTTGATTTATATAATGATGTATGAAGTCCTCATCTTCTAGAGTATGGACGGGTTTTTCTATATTCTCATCCACTCCAAGTTTTTTTTCTAATTGAGATAGAATCTGGATAAAAAAGTCTTCTCCTATAATTGTAGCTTTTTGAAGCAGTAGTTTTAGAGTTTTTTCTAAGTTGTCAATACGAGCAAGTATAAGGGCATTAATACTTTTGGGTATTTCATAAACATTTTTTATGCCTCTACTTTCATCGATGGACTCAGAAAATTTATATTTTTCTTTTAAGAGACATATCCATTCTTCTATAAAGAAAGGATTCCCCTTAGATTTATCAATCAAATCCAGAATTGTTTGATGGCTGATTTCTATTCCCTTTGTACTATGTTTGACAAGTTTTATCGAATCCTCTTTCTTGAGAGGTTGAAGATGTATCTCATTAAAATCAAGTTCATTTTTTAAAATATCAGGTATAGAAAATTCATTTCTATAGGTTGCAAGTATGAGTAATTGAGAAAATTCATCATTATTTCGAGTATTTTCTGTATTCAAGGTATTAATAAGATACTCGAATGCATCCAAAGACATCTTGTCAATCCAATGCATATCATCCAGTAAGATGATATAGGGGAGTCCCTTTTTATTTGGTGTAACGCACATTGATTTAATAAGTGCCTTTATAGATAGATGGAGATGGTTTTGAATCTCATTTCTATCTCTTAGTCTTTCATCATTGTACTGAAGGCCGATTAAAAATCCTATAAAGGGAATTGAAGATTTTAAATTTTCTTCTTGTTCTTGATTATTTGATATTAATGTTTTTATCCCTTTTTCAAATTTACTTTTAGTAATTTCAAGAGAGTCCATTTCTGATATTTTAAATATATCTTTAATCAGTGTTATAAAAATATAGTAAGGTTTTGAAGATATATTTGATGCATGAGATAATGAAAAAGAAATATTTTTATTACTTTTTAGATATTCTTGTACAAGTCTTGTCTTTCCAATTCCAGCTTCTGCTGTGATGCCAATAAGATTAATCTTATCGAATTTATTGTTTTTAATATCTTTAATAATTTTTTGGTGTGTCTTTGTAAGAATGGAAATTTCATCTTCACGTCCTATAAATGGAGAATTGCTTTGATTGCTTAGGTCCTTATTAGACTGAACTAAAAATACAGATATGGGTTCACTTTTCCCTTTGACCTTGATCGTTGAATTATCCTTAAAAATAAAGTAATCTTCAACCAGTAGCATAGTTTCCTCTGGAATCATAATGGTATTGATAGGTGCATTAGATTCCATCCTTGATGCAAGGTTTACGGCATCTCCATATACGGTATAATCTCCTTCTCTTTCTTTACCTACAGCTCCTGTTGTTACCATTCCGGTATTGATACCTACTCTGATTGAAAAATCGATATTCAAATTTTCATATTTTTTAGATTGCTTGAGGATGGTATTAAATTTTTGAAGTTTTTCAAGCATTAAAATAGCTGAGTTTATTGCTCTTTGTGTGTCGACTTCACTGGCTTTTTTTGCACCAAAAAGTGCCATGATTTGATCGCCTGTGTACTTATCAACATAGCCACCATGTATTTCAACGCAATTAGAGAAGATTTTCATGAGTTTATCAACCAGGGTTTGTACTTCTTCGTGATCAAGCACTTCCGATAAAGCCGTGAATCCTTTTATATCAGCAAAGAGTATGGATACCATGCGTCTTTCACCATGCTTTAGCTTTACGGTCTTCTCTTCGACTTTATCTATTTCAAATAAATCGTCATCAAATAATTGATCAAAATCTTCCATAGTTCTGTTATTTTGTTAATAAAATAGCTAATTTATTATATACTATATTAATACATATTAGCAATAATATTGTATTACGGAAAATTTATACCAATGAATCTATATAAGTCGCAGTATTATATGCATGTTATATTATTTATATAATGTTATATATTAAATAAAATGGATTATAATTTTAAAGAAATAGAAAAAAAATGGCAGATATTTTGGGATGAGAATTCTGATTTAAAAACAGACTATACTCAAACAAATAATAAGAAATATTGTTTAACGATGTTCAGTTATCCTTCAGGTGATAAATTGCATATTGGTCATTGGTATAATTATGGTCCAGTTGATACATTCTCAAGATACCTTAAAATGAAAGGTTATAATGTATTTCAGCCTCAAGGTTTTGATGCCTTTGGTTTGCCTGCTGAGAATTATGCTATTGAACATGGTATTCATCCTCATAAAAGTACCCATCAAAATATCTCTACAATGAAAAATCAATTAAAGGCAATTGGAGCTTTATATAATTGGGATAAAGAGGTTATTACCTGCGATGAGGATTATTATAAATGGACGCAATGGTTATTCTTAAAATTATATGATAATAATTTAGCCTACAGGAAAGAGGCTATGGTGAATTGGGATCCTATCGATCAGACGGTACTTGCAAATGAACAGGTTAGAGCAGATGGAACCTCTGATAGATCTGGAGCACTTGTTGTACAAAAACCATTGGTACAATGGTTTTTTAAAATAACAGATTATGCAGAGAAATTATTGGATTATAGCGATTTGAAATGGCCTAATAAAACCATTGCAATGCAAAAAAATTGGATTGGAAAGAGTAGGGGAGCTACAATCGATTTTTCCATCGAGGATTCAGAGTATAAATTAAATGTATTTACAACCAGGCCAGATACATTGTTTGGTGTTACTTATATGGTTATTGCACCAGAGCATGATTTGATTAAAGAATTTAAGTTGCAAAATAATAAGGATATAGCCTCGTATTGTAGCGAAGCTTCTATTAAGAGTGAATTACAACGTTTAGACTTAGATAAAGCGAAAACAGGGGTATTTTCAGGCTTGTATGCTATTCATCCGATTACAAATAATAAAATACCAATTTGGATTGCTGATTATGTTATGATGGGCTATGGTACAGGAGCTGTTATGGCTGTGCCAGGGCATGATCAAAGAGATTTTGAATTTGCTAAAAAATATAAGATTGATATTGTTAAGGTTGTTGATGATGGAAATGATGTCAATATTGATGAAAAAGCTTTTTCTGAATATGGAATATCTATTAATTCAGAATTTCTTGATGGATTAAAGACTGAAGATTCTATTAAAAAAATGTTATCTTACTTAGAAGAGAATTCACTGGGTAAAAAATCTACAACTTACAGATTAAAAGATTGGCTGATATCAAGGCAAAGATATTGGGGTGCTCCAATTCCCATTGTTTATGATCCAGAAGGGAATCCTCATCCTATTCCAGAAGAACATCTGCCTTGGTTATTACCTGATGATGTAGAGTATAAGCCAAAAGGAACATCACCCCTAGGATCATCAAAAGAATTGGTTAAAAGAACTGAAAGTATTTTTGGAGAAGGATGGAAACCTGAAATTGATACGATGGATACATTTGTATGTTCTTCTTGGTATTATTTACGCTATCCTGATTCTAAAAATGATTCTCAGGCATTTACTGAAAGTTCTAATGCATGGCTTCCTGTTGATCATTATATAGGAGGAGCAGAACATGCTACGATGCATTTACTTTATGCCCGTTTTATTACCAAGGCGCTTAATGATTTAAAACTCATTGATTTTAATGAGCCCTTTAAGCATTTATATCACCAAGGCACTATCACTAAAGACGGTTCAAAAATGTCTAAATCTAGAGGGAATACTGTGTCTCCAGATTTATTTGTTGATCAATGTGGTTCTGATACATTTCGTTGCTATTTAATGTTTATGGGACCTTATGATGAGGGGGGAGATTGGAACGATAAAGGCATTAAGGGGATTAATAAATTTTTAGGACGTTCATTTAGGTTGTGTACTAATGAGGCTGATTATGATGAGAGCAATGAAGATTTATTTATGATACATTCAACCATCAAATCAGTAACCCATGATCTTGATGAGATGAAGTTTAATACGGGACTAAGCCGTCTTATGGAATTTGTAAATTATTTTTATTCGAAAGGTTTAAATACTGAAAGTAAATCTGTTTATATACAATTATTAGCACCATTTGCTCCGCACTTATGTGAAGAGCTATGGTCAAAAATTAATGATAAAAGTGTCTTTTTATCATCGTGGCCAGAATATGATGAAAAATATTTAGAAAAAGATAATGTGAATATAGCCATTCAGGTTAATGGAAAATTACGTGCCAGTATAGAAGTTGATAAAAATATAGATAAGGAAGAATTGATAGAAATGTGCAAAAATCACTCTAATGTCGTCAAATTTATATCTGATAAAGAAATCATTAGAGAAATTTATGTACCCAATAAAATAGTTAATATTGTAATTAAATAAGGAAAACAGATGAAGAATAATCCATTTTTTATAGATCATAATCAACCGTTTGATACATTGCCATTTAATGAATTTAAAACAGAGCATTTTTTACCTGCTATTCATGAAGCAATTAAGATCAGTAATGTTAAAATAGACAGTATTTGTAATTCTAATGAAGAAGCTTCTTTTGATAATACAATACTTGAGCTTGAAACTTCCCATGAAGATTTGCAGCGTATTGTGGGTGTCTATTGGCATTTATTTGGTGCCCATAGTGAAGGAGATTTTAAAAAATTAGCTCAAGAAATAAGTCCTATTATTTCCAGCCATACAAATGATTATATGTTAAATGCTACATTGTTTAAAAGAATTAAAGATGTTTATGATAATCGTTCTAATATGAATTATGATGAACATGATTTAAAATTAATAGAAGATACACATCAGGCATTCATTAGAAATGGTGCATCTCTTAATGATTCAGATAAAGAAAAACTCAGAAACTTAGATCAAGAATTATCTCTACTTTCTCCTAAATTTTCAAACAATGTCCTGGATGCACAAAATAGTTTTGAAATGTGGATTACAGATAAGAATGATTTAGAAGGATTGCCAGAAGATGCAATCAATGCTGCTGCAGAATCTGCTAAGCAAAAAGATAAAGAGAATCGGTGGTTATTTACTCTTCAGATGGCAAGTTATTTACCTTTTATGACTTATTCTAAAAAGAGGCATTTAAGAGAACATTTATTTAAAGCTTACGGAGGTTTATGTAATGGTGGAAAATATGATAATAATAATGTTATAAAAAAGATTGTAAAGCTTAAGCATAAACGAGCTCAATTATTAGGTTATAAATCACATGCTGATTTTGTTCTTGAACGAAGAATGGCAGAAAATATTGAAAATGTTTATGGATTATTAGATAATTTGTATGAGTATTCATATACAGCAGCTAAATCTGAACTTGATGAACTTAAAGAATATGCAAAAACTAAAGATGGTTTAGATTCATTCTCTCAATGGGATTTAATGTATTATAAAGAGGCATTAAAGAAGGAAAAATATGCATTTGATTCAGAAGAACTTAGACCTTACTTTAAAGCTGAAAATGTTATCAATGGGGTATTTGAGGTAGCCAGTAGGCTCTACGGTCTTACATTTAAAAAGCTTGATGATATACAAACTTGGCATAAGGAAGTGGATTGTTTTGAAGTGAATGATTCTGATGGTTCTCATATTGGTATTTTATATATTGATTTATTTCCAAGAAGCACAAAAAGAAGTGGTGCATGGATGAATGCTCTTCTTGAAAATGGATTATATAAAGATAAAGTGAGACGTCCACATGTATTGTTTGTAGCAAGTCTTACTCCTTCAACTAAAGAGAAACCTTCCTTATTAAACTACAGGGAAGTTGAAACTGTATTTCATGAATTTGGTCATTGTTTGCATGGTCTGTTATCAGATGGAAAATATCAATCAACAAGTGGAACCAATGTATTTTGGGATTTTGTAGAACTTCCTTCGCAGATTATGGAGAATTGGGTAGGGGAGTCTGATGCATTGAAACTTTTTGCTAAACACTATAAAACAGGTGAGGTTATTCCTGATGATTTAATTGAAAAAATTAAAAAATCTTCAAATTAT
>CAYOTG010000018.1:1978-10042 GCA_964406825.1 uncultured bacterium | reverse complement strand
ATTTGTTTCCTCATCGGGCCAAAAATCATCCGCACACTAATTGTTTCCCATTTTGGTGAAACAATCCGAAAAAACGGGCCTGAATCTCATCATAAAAAAGAAGGTACACCTACTATGGGAGGGATAATTATCTTAATGGCAATTATCCTTCCCACATTCCTCTGGGCAAAATTATCAAATCCTTTTATTCAAATTATTTTAGTTGCTGTGGTATGGATGGGATTAATTGGATTTATTGATGACTATTTAAAAATTAAAAAGAAATATACAAAAGGTTTAATTGCAAGATACAAAATAACAGGACAAATTATTCTAGGTTTATTTATTTCATATATGTTGATATCTTACACAGCGAATGAACAAATTTTTTCATATAGTATAATTAAAAACAACTTAATAGAGCCTATTGGGATAGGTTCTATATCCATACCATTTTTTGCAGACGGATATTTCGATTTACAATATTTTTATATATTATTAATCATCACTATTATTATGGCAACATCTAATGCTGTAAATCTTACTGATGGTCTTGATGGATTAGCGACAGGATTAACAGCAATCTCTTGTTTGGTATTTGCAGTTATTGCATATGCTAGTTCAAGATTTGATTTTAGCAACTATTTAAACATTATTTACATACCAAACAGTGGAGAATTATTTATATTCTGTTTAGCTGCTGTTGGAAGCTGTATAGGATTCTTATGGTATAATGCTCATCCAGCTAAAATATTCATGGGAGACACTGGTTCATTAGCCCTTGGAGCTGCTCTAGGGACTTTAGCAATATTATTAAAGAAAGAAATTCTCCTGATTATTGTGGGGGGAGTATTTGTATTAGAATCTTTGTCTGTAATATTACAAGTTCTATATTTCAAATATACAAAAAGAAAATATGGGAACGGAAAAAAAATATTTAAAATGGCTCCACTGCACCATCATTTTGAATTATCTGGATGGAGTGAGAATCATGTAGTTGTTAGATTATGGATAATTGGAATATTACTTGCATTACTTTCATTAACAACATTCAAATTACAATAATATGAATACTAGGGTAGTAAATGATATAGCAAATAAAAAAATTAGTATAATAGGATACGGAATATCTGGTATTGGAGCAGCTCACCTTGCTTTATATTTAGGAGCTAAAGTTTTTATTAGTGAAAAAAATACCATAAATAAATCTGATGAGTTAATAAAAAAAGTTTCCTTTGAAGAAGGAAATCATACTTCAAAATGCTATGATTGTGATTTTGCTATAGTAAGTCCTGGTATAGATACTAATAATTCATTTTTTGAAAATTTCAAAAAAAAAGATATTCCTATAATTAGTGAAATAGAGTTTGCTTCCTGGTTTAGTAAATCTACCATTATAGGAATAACTGGCTCCAATGGGAAATCTACGACAGTTAGTTTATTATATAATATATTGGTTAAAAAATACAAGGAAGCTTATCTTGGTGGAAATATAGGTACTCCTTTTAGTTTAAATGTTCTTAAAGAAATCACTAATGATGTCAAAAATCCTATACATATACTAGAGCTTAGTAGCTTTCAATTAGAAAACATATGTCATTTTAAACCTGATATAGCATCTATACTGAATTTATCTAATGATCATCTTGATAGATATCCATCAATAGCAGATTATTATAATGCAAAAAAAAACATATTGAAGAATATGAATGAAAGGTGTTATTTCATCTATAATTTGAATAATAAAAATCTTTATAAAAAAAATATATTTACTAGAACTAAATCAATTGGATTTAGCATTAATAATGAAAAAACAAATTATTACTTAAAAAATAACTTTATTGTTGATAAAAAAACGAAACAACGACTTTTAGATTGTACTAAAATTAAATTAATTGGTACACATAATATTGAAAATATATTAGTTGCAATTGAAATTTCAAAAATATTAGGCATAAACAACTCTGATATAGAAGAATCTATTTATAATTTCCTCCCTCTTGAACATAGAATGGAAAAGATTTCAACTAAAAATAATATTAGCTTTATAAATGATTCAAAATCTACCAATCCAGATTCTACTATTAGAGCAATTCTGTGTTCAAAAAAAAATACAATATTGATATTGGGAGGATATTCTAAGGGAAAAATAAATTATGGAAAAATATTTAATATTCAATTTAAAAATATAAAAACTATAGTTTGCTATGGAGTCGAGGGGAAAATTATATACAAACAACTTAAAGATATGTTTAAATGTCTATATATAGAAAATTTTGAAGAAGCTGCTATCGATGCAATTAAACTAGCAAAATCAAATTACCGAGTTCTTCTATCCCCTGCATGTTCAAGTTTTGATCAATTTAATAATTTTAAAGATAGAGGGAATAAATTTAAAAAAATAGTTAAAAAATATTTTATGTAATGAAAAAAAATATCAAAATATATGAAATGCCTATTTTATATCTAACACTCTTACTGATATTTTTTGGTACTATTATGCAATACAGTGCTAGTAGCACCATAGCAATTAATAAATTTGGATGGGAAAACTATAGCCATTTTCTTAATAAACACTTGATTAGGGTCAGCATTGGATTAATAGCTATGATAGTTATGTATAATTTTAAATTTAAATGGTTAAAAAAATATTCAAAAGAGATACTGATACTATCTTGGATAATTATGTTATTTGCATATATTTGGAATGCTGGTACTACAAGAAGATTTTTAGTTATAAATGGAGTAAATATATTAACAACATCTGATTTTGCACGTTTTGCTCTAATTATTTTTACAGCTAATTTTATTTCAAACAATAAAAAAAATATTAATGATATAAAAACTTTATTTTTTAATTACATCATCTACATACTAATCAGTTTAGCCATAATATTGCTTCAACCTGATTATAGTTCTACATTTATTATATCTACGATATTAATAAGCATGTTAATAGTCAGCGGATTAAAAATTAAATATCTTAAATATTTTATTTTAATTAGTATCGGAACTCTAACTATAGCAATGATAAAGTTTGAATATATAAAAACAAGATTATCTAATTGGTTCTATAATGCTTTTTTAAATTCAAATCCTGATCCTACAAGTCAGGCCGAAAGAGCAAAACAAGCTCTACATAATGGGGGATTCTGGGGCAATGGATTTAGTGATAGTATAATTAAAGAAGGTTTCATGGCGGAAGGACATACAGATTTCATATTACCAATCATAGGTGAAGAAATTGGTTTTTTCGGGATATTCATATTATTTTTCTTGTTTTTTGGTTTTTATTTTTTATCTATAAAAATAGCTAAAAATTCTCCAGATATATTTAGTTCGATGCTTGCTCTTGGAATAGCATATAATATATTGTATTACTTCTTAATAAATGCAGGATATGTAGTAGGTATTTTTCCGCCTACAGGTCTAGCTATACCATTTATTAGCTATGGTGGGTCACATACACTTTTTACCTTGATTTCTGTTGGAGCATTATTAAATATTTCAAAATATTGCAACATTTATAAATACAAACATCTAAGATAATGGGTGAAATAAAACAAAATAATATTTTTATTGCTGGAGGGGGTACAGGAGGGCACCTCTTCCCTGCCCTAACTATAGGTGATTATTTAAAAAAATATGGTATGAATATAATTTATATTGGGTCAAAACATGGAATAGAAAATAAATATTTTAAAGAGAATAATATTAATGCTGAATTATTAGATATTAAGGGAATTCAGAGAGATTTATCGGTAAAGTCTATTATAAAAAATTTATATTTTCCAATTAGATTCATTAAATCATATATGAATTCTCGAAAATTAATTAAAAAATTTAATCCAAAAATTATTATAGGGACAGGAGGATATAGTTCAGGTCTTCCTATTTTAGCAGGTATACATATGAAAATTCCTACAATGATTCAAGATCAAAACTCTGTACCGGGGCTTATTACAAAAAAATTATTCAAAAAGGTCAATTTAATATGTATAGCATATGAAACTACTAGGCAGTATATAAATACAGATAATATAGTATTAACGGGGAATCCTATTCGTCAAAGTATAAAAAAAATCGATAAAATTGAAGCTAAAGAAAAACTGGGACTAGATATAAATAAAAAAACAATATTTGTTTTAGGTGGTAGCCAAGGTTCTCAAATAATAAATAATCATATTTATAAAAATATAAGATATTATAATAATCAAAAATTTCAATTATTCTTGCAATGTGGAAAAAATAATTATAAATCCATACCAAAGGAAATCAGTGACACTAAAAATATCATTATAAAAAAATTCATTAAAGATATATCAACAATATATTCTGCTGCTGATTTAGTAATATCAAGATCAGGAGCTTTAGCAATTAGTGAACTATGCTATATGGGAAAAGCTATGATATTGATTCCATTTCGTTTTGCTGCTAATAACCATCAAGAATTAAATGCAAATGAAATTAAGAATAATCAAGCATGTATTAAAATTAATGAAAACGAATTAGAGATGGGAATATTAGAACAAACTATAGAAAAAGTCTTAAAGAATCCTGAAGAACTTAATCTATTAGAAAATAATGCTCTCAAAATAGCCAAAGGGAATTCAACAGAACAAATTACTGAACATATAAATAAAATAATAAATGCATAGAATATTTGGAAAAACAAAAAAAATACATTTTGTAGGTATTGGTGGTATAGGAATGAGTGGAATGGCTGAGCTTTTACATAATCATGGTTTTAAAATTACTGGTTCTGATATAAATGTATCTGAAAGAACATTACATTTAATGAAATTGGGGATAGAGGTATTAACAGAGCATAAAAAAGAAAATATAAATTCAGAAAATCTAATAGTCTATTCATCAGCTGTAACACCTGATAATCCCGAAATATTAGAGGGAAAAAGATTAAAAATTCCCATTATAAAAAGGGCCGAACTTTTAGGTGAACTAATAAAAATAAAAGAAACTAGTATTGCTGTTTCTGGGACACATGGAAAAACTACGACAGCTTCAATGATTTCTAGTATTTTGATTGAAGCAAAATTAGATCCAACAATTATTATTGGTGGAATAGTTAATAAATTTAATAATAATAATATATCAGGGTTAGGTGATATAATTGTAGTTGAAGCAGATGAGTTTGACAAAAGCTTTTTATCTCTAAATCCTACTTTTAGTATAATAAATAATATGGAATTAGAACATTTAGATATCTATAAAGATTTAGAAGATTTAGAAAATACTTTTACAGAATTTGCAAATTCTGTTCCATTTTATGGTAACGTATGTATTGGAATTGATTCTGAACAATTAATAAATATTTTACCTAAAATAAAACGAAACTATAAAACATTTGGAATTAAAAATAAAACTGCAGATGTAAAAGCAAAAAATATAAAATTCAAGCAAACCAAAACCTCTTTTGATGTATTAGCAAATAATAGTAGAATCAGTATTAAGCTAAATGTCCCAGGATTACACAATGTATATAATGCATTATCAGCAATCACTCTATGTTTAGAAATTGAAATTAATCCAAAGCATATAGTAAAGGGATTGAATAATTACAATGGAGTAAAACGAAGATTTGATATTAAATATAATAAAATAAAGAACAGTAATGTTATGCTGATAGATGATTATGCACATCATCCAAGTGAAGTAGAAGCTACAATAAACGCAATAAATTCCGGTTGGAAAGATAGAAGAGTTGTATCTGTTTTTCAACCCCATTTATATTCAAGGACTAAGGATTTTTATAAAGATTTTGCTAGGGCTTTGATGAAATCTAATGTAAATATTTTATTACCAATTTATCCTGCAAGAGAAAAACCTATAAAAAACATATCCTCTTCATTAATAAAAGAACAATTAGATATAGGTAAACATCCTGAAACTTATAGTTGTACAGATAAAAATTTATTACCTGAATTAATTAAAAAAATTAAAGAAAAAGATGACATTATAGTATTTATGGGAGCGGGAGATATTTACAAATCAATAGATACTACATATCAAAAATTAAATGAAGAATAAATATCAGAACATAGAAAATGATCTAAAATTAATCGGATCAAATTATCTTATTAATGAATCTATGATTAAGCATACTACTTTTGGAATAGGAGGCCCAGTAGATATATTAATACTTCCAAAAGATAATTCCCAAATTTCAGAAATCATTAATAGCATTAATACTCATAATATACAGTTTTATTTTCTTGGGTCAGGTTCAAATATTTTAGTGACAGATGAAGGGATACGAGGGGCTGTAATATCATTAAAAAAATCATCGAAGAAAATTATTTTCAAAGAGTCTACTGTTTTTGTTGAATGCGGAGTAATGCTAGGAACATTAGTTAAACAACTCAACCATAGAGATATAACTGGTTTTGAAAGTCTGGTGGGTGTTCCTGGAACTGTAGGAGGAGCATTGATGATGAATGCTGGAGCATTTGGAGCTGAAATATCTAATAATTTATTATCTGTTAACACTATAGATCAAAATGGTAATATAAAAAAATATTCAGTAGGAGATATTGACTTTTCATACAGAGATTCAAATTTCCCTACTAATGAGATTTTAATCAATGCTCTATTTAAATGTAAACGTGGGAATAAAAAAATAATAGATGATAAAAAAAATTCTGCATCCAAACTAAGAAAAAAAAATCAACCCTTGAAATATAGATCTGCAGGTAGCATTTTTAAAAATCCACATGATGTAGCTGCAGGATATTTAATAGATCAAGCTGGGTTGAAAGGCATAAGAATTGGAGATGCAGAGATTTCTACAAAACATGCAAATTTCATTATCAATTTAGGTAATGCAAAGTCTAGTGATGTAATAGAATTAATAAAATTAATAAAAAATAAAGTTTATACTCTATATAATATAAAATTAGAGCTAGAAATAAAAATAATTGGAGAATTGATAAATGAAATATATGAATAGATTGATATATTGCATAATTATATCATTATTTTCAATGCTAATTACTAAATATTTAGTTTTCGCTAACCCTTTTGAAATAACTGACATTATAATACAAGGCAATAATTATGTACCAAATAATATTATATTAGAAATAATAGATAAACAGGTTAAAAATCAAAATATATTAAATATTGATTTTAAAATAATAAAAGATAGTTTGCATAAACATGATTTTATATATAAAACAAAAATATATACTGAAATACCATCATCAATAGTAATAGATGTATCTGAAGTTAAGCCTATTGGACTACTGGAAAACAATGGCTCTATATTTTTCTTAAGTCAAGATTTAAAACTTATCAATGCAAGTTATAAATCTATCAATTATTTTTCTAATACACCTGTAATAACAAATTTAAGTGATAATAAAGTAGATTTATTAAAGACAAGAAAAATCCTACAAAAATTAATGTTTAGTGATAATAATATCTATGATAAATTAAATGAAATCAGATTTAATAATAATCAAATTACTTTAATATTAGACCATTATACCACAATAATATTGGATAATAGAAATTATGTTAAAAGTTTAAATAGATTTCTTCAATTTAATAAACAAGTAATCATTGATAAAAATAAGAAAATTGAAAATTATAAATACATAAATGTTTCTATACCTAATCAAATTTTTATAAATGAAAATAAATTAAAAATATGAAAAATCAAAAAATCATAACTGGAATAGATATTGGAACTACAAAAATTGCTGTGATAATTGCTGAGATAGATAATGAATCTATTAATATTTTAGGATTTGGTGAAAGCAATTCTGAAGGTCTAAGGAGAGGCATTGTAGTAAACATTGATAAAACATCTAATGCTATTGAGGAAGCAATAACTAAAGCTGAAGAACAAGCAGATATAGAAATAGATTCCGCTTTTATTGGTATAACAGGAGAACATGTTAAAGGGATTAACTGTTCAGGGACTATTACAATATCAAATAATGAGTACATGAATCCTGCAGGTGAAAAAATAACTAAAGAAGATATTAAAAAAGTACTAGAGTCTGCTGAAGCTATTAATTTACCTCCTCAAAGAAAAATTTTACATACACTATCAAGAGAATT
>CAYOTG010000018.1:0-1878 GCA_964406825.1 uncultured bacterium | reverse complement strand
GAAGATTTAGCAATGGAAGTTTTTGAACTTGATGCTCAGAAGGGAATTCCTAACTCTATTAATGGGATAGACGACATAATAAATAATCCTAGATATGCAACCACTATTGGATTAATTAAATACATAGCTGAAAACAATGATTTGAGAATCAAAAAGGATGATGATGAGTTAGATTTATTAGATATTATAAAAAAATATTATAAACAATTTATTAGATATTTAAAACTAAAGTAGAAAGGAAATAATATGTTATTTGAACCTGCAGATATAAAAGATCAAAAAGCTAGGATAGTAGTGATTGGAGTTGGTGGTGGTGGTGGGAATGCATTAAATCGCATGATTGATGAAGGAATGACATCCGTAGAGTTTATTGCTATAAATACAGATGCTCAAGATTTAGAATTTAATAATTCTCAAACCAAATTACAAATTGGGAAGGAACTAACAGCAGGATTGGGAGCAGGAGCAAATGCTGAAGTAGGGAAAGCTGCCGTTGAAGAAAACAAAGAAGTAATTATCCAAGAAATTAAAACTGCAGATATGGTATTTATAACGGCTGGTATGGGAGGTGGTACAGGAACAGGTGCTGCTCCCGCAATTGCAAAAATATCAAAAGAGCTTGGTGCTTTAACTGTTGGAATTGTTACAAAACCTTTTGCATTTGAAGGTCCAATTAGAAAAAAACGAGCAATCGAGGGAATTAAAGAGCTAAAAAAGAATTGTGATACGCTATTAGTAATCCCAAATGAAACATTACTAGGATTAGCCGATCATTCTACAACAGTTACAGAATCATTTAAATTGGCTGATTCAGTATTAAATCAAGCGACTAAAGGTATTTCTGATTTAATTAATAAACCTGGTTTAATTAATTTAGATTTTGCAGATGTTAAAACTGTAATGCATAATATGGGAGATGCTATTATGGGTACAGGTATTGCACAAGGTGAAGAAAGAGCAATATTAGCTGCTCAAGAAGCAATTAATTCACCTTTATTACAAGATGCTAATATAAAGGGTGCTAAAGGTTTATTAGTTAATATATCTGGACCAACAGATATGACAATTCATGAACTAAATGATGCATCAAGTATAATCTATGAGGAAGCAGGCGAAGATGCTAATGTCATTTTAGGCTGTGTAGTTGATAATAGTTTGACTAATCAAGTACACATTACTGTAATTGCCACTGGATTAAACGATGATGAATATCCGAAATATTTTGAACAAGAAGATATACTTAAGGTTCCAGCTATAGATGATAATAATGCTATAAAAAATAAATCTAATGAAACAAACAAGGAAAATTCTAACGATATAATGTCATTTGGAGATGAGCTGGAAGTTCCAACATTTCTTAGGAATAAAAACTCTTAAAAGTTATTAAAAATGAAGTTCCTTCTTTGGTAGATTTAAGAAGCTTAATAGTACCTTGATGTATATCATTTATAATTCTTTTTGATAAGCTAAGGCCTAATCCCCACCCTCTAGATTTCGTACTATAACCAGGTTTAAAAATTTTATTTTTATCTTTATTTATAACTCCAATACCATTATCATTAAAAGTAATTTTAATCTCTTTATCTATTTTTTTAACTTCAATATTTATAGCACCTATATCATTTTTAATCGATTCAATACTATTCTTAATTAAATTTTCAAATGACCAATACAACAAGACATAATCACCATTTATATAATAATCAGCATCTATTAATAGTTTAATATTAATTTTCTTTGATTTAGGTGTTCTATTTTTATGATATTCTATTACATCTTCTAATATTTTATTTAATTTTATTTTGATTAATCTAGGAGTAGAGCCAATTTTATTAAATTTATCAGATATATTTTTTAAATGATTAATCTCATGCTCTA
>CAYOTG010000017.1:0-10497 GCA_964406825.1 uncultured bacterium | reverse complement strand
TATTCTTCAATCTATCAGTTTGAGATTTAAATTTAATAATTTCATTAAGTTCTTCAATATTTATCTGTTTTTCAACCTCTACAAATAAATCTACAGCAGAGCCATCAGGAACTGGAACTCGACAAGCAATTCCATCTAATTTTCCTTCCAAATCAGGGAGTACCTTTCCAACAGCTTTTGCTGCACCAGTAGAGGTTGGAATAATATTTTCGGCTGCTGCTCGTGATCTTCTCAAATCTTTATGAGGAACATCGGCTAATCTTTGATCATTAGTATATGCATGAATTGTATTCATTACACCCTTGACTATTTTAAAATTTTCATGAATAATTTTTGCCATAGGAGCTAAGCAATTAGTGGTACAACTTGCATTAGAAATTATATTATGATTTTCGTTTATTCCTCCTTCATTTACGCCTAGAACAACAGTATAATCTATTTCGTCTTTGGCAGGCACAGTTAATATAACTTTTTTTGCTCCTGCATTAAGATGTTTTTGAATCTGTTCCTTAGTTCTAAAAATGCCTGTAGCTTCAATAACAATATCAATTTTGTTCTCTCCCCAAGGTAATTTAGAAGGATCTGGCTCACTTAAAATTTTAACTTCTTGATTAGGAGAAAATAATTTGTCATCTTTAATATTAACTTCTCCTTCAAAATTCCCCATCACAGTATCATACTTCAGCAAATATGCTAAAGCGTTAGCTTCACTTAAGTCATTAATAGCTACAACTTTATGATTCGTTCTTGATGTTATAATCCTATAAATGGATCTGCCTATTCTTCCAAAACCATTAATTGCAATATTCATTATTTAAAATCCTTATATAATGATATAACATCTAATATACGGCTTGCATGATTATATCCATTATCGTACCATGCTAGAGTCTTAACCATATTTTTACCAATCTTTAAAGTTCCAACTCTATCAAAAACAATAGATTCTTTCATCCCAACAACATCAGAAGAAACAATGGGATCCTCTATTATTTTAATCAAGTCAGGTTGATTTAATGCAGCCTCATCTATTATGAGATTAACTTCCTCTTCATTTTTAATATTATTTTTAAAAATAGTAGTAATATCTAATAATGAACCAAATTGAACTGGAACATTAAGAGCGGTTGAAAATATTTTATTTTTAAATTCTGGTAATATTTTTTCAACCCACTTAGACGAGAGGTTGACATTTGGAATTATATTTTTTGCGGCAGATCTACTTCTTTTTAAATCGGGATTAGCTATATCTAGTAAAGGTTGATCGCTTGTGTATGAATGAACTGTTGTAAGAGATGAACATTCAATTTCATTATAATCATTCAGTATTTTCAGCATTAAGGCAAGAGCATTTGTTGTAGATGATCCTGCTGAAATAATTTTATCTTGATTATTAATATTTGATTCATTGATACCTGGTATTATAATATTATCTAATTGATTATCTGGAAGTGATGCCAATACTACTTTCTTTGCTCCAGCAATAATATGTTTATTTAAAATCTCTTTATTTAGAAATTTACCTGTTGCATCAATAACCCAATCAACACCTAGTGTATCCCAAGGAACATCTCCAGGTGAAACTCCATGCATAAACTGAGTTTTCTCATTATTGTAAACAAAGCAGTTATTGTCAATCTGAACACCTATATTTTTATTTCTAAGATTATTATTAAGTAAGTATTGTAGAGATTCAATATTACCAATATCACTAATAGCTTTAACTGTAAAAATATTAGAGTTTAGAGCATTCTCATATATATATCTACCTATATGACCAAATCCCATAATACCTATATTAATTTTTTCACTCATATTTAAAATTTCCAATAATTGTTTTACAACCCCTAACTCTCATTCCTTTTCGTACTTTAGTAGCAAAATTTCTAATAGCTGAATATTTTTCAAAAATATATAAGATGTTATGATGAGGGCTACAATAAGATATTTATAAATCATTTTAATGATATAACTAGCTCCATAGTGATAGTTTGTCTCTCGATATGGCAGCATTTTTTACAATATGGCTGGATCGTATATAATACCACATCATGACAATTAGCACATTTCCAGTTATATTTTTTTTCTTTACTCATTATTGTCCTTGCATATTATAACTTTAAATTAATAGGCATTAATAATATAAAACAATATATATTTAGGATAAAATAGAAATAATATTAATATTTTTAATGAATACATCAATATAGCCTTATTATTTAAGATTTTATTAATTTTCAGATTTTAAATTGTCATTCTGTACAATTTTGTCAATTTCTAAAAGAAGGATATTTAATTTATAATTATATCAATTAAGGAGACAATATCAATAACATTAATTGTCCCATCTCCATTAATATCAGCTACAATCAATTGTTCTTCAGTAAAACCTCCATTTATAATACCATTAACTAAAGCAACAATATCTACAACATTGATAATGCCATCAAAATTTAAATCTCCATAAAGAATAGAAACATTATTATATATATTGAAATAAAATGTTTTTTCACTATTAGGATGAAATTGAGGTTTTATGTTAAAACTTATTTCCGATAAATTTTCTATTTCGTAGGAAGGTGAAAATATTAATTCAGTACTACTATATGCATCAATAACAATACTATTATCATATTCTTCGAATGAATCTCCAATAATATTTTGAAATTCATATTCATAAGGTTGTCTATATCCACTATGATTATTAATGATAAATTTAATATAATTATTATCTGTGTTTAGCTCAATTGCATTGTAGGTTGAATCATTTAGATTAATTGTTTTAAAATTTTCCGAAAGAACTGAAAATGATCCTGGATGGATTGAAGGAATTCTATAAGCTCTATATCCACTACCATTAGGCCATGTTAGTTCTAAGTTGAGTTTCCATAATATTTCTCCCTCATGATTAACTTCTAAAATTGTTCCACCACCACCTGTTGAGTTAATAAAATAATTTCCATTTTCTAAAGCTTGGACGCTTCCCATTCCATAGGATGCCAATTCTGTAGGGAGAATATATTCCCAAATAATATTACAATAACTATCATCTATAACTTCCACTTCAATCGCCCTTGAAGTCATATCATTATATCCAAAGATGTAGTCTAAATTACCATTATCAAAAAATAATAAATTACCATTATCAAGCTTTTGGATATTATGTTGAAAACTAAACTCTAAATCAGAGCAAATATGCTCATCTCCAGAATACATAAATGGAGATGGTAATCCCATCATCCAAATTATATCTCCAGAAGGATAATCTATTTTTGTAATTCTAGAAAGATGCCTACTAGATATGTAAATAGAACTTTCAGGCTCATCGAAGAAAAAAGCATTGGAATGTGTCCAATCATGACTGCCAGATCCGGCTTGACCTAACCCTGATGAAGTCCACCAAGTTCCGCCATATAAATCGGTATCTTGTTTTGAATAATAATCATGCGGATTCCAACTCCAAATTTCTTCTTTAGTATTTAAATCAAATTCAACTAATTTTTGAGCCCAAAATGGAAACTCGTTGGTAATGCCATCTGCCTGATATCCTACTTGCTGAAATAAAGAAGTCCAATCTCCTATTGGGATAGGGCCTAATTCCATTTCTCCAACAAAACCCATATAATTATTATTAGAAATTTGTTTAAATTCATGTTGGTCAACTATTTGTGTAGCATTCCAAACAATCTGCTCATTATAATCAATTTCTATACCACTCCCATTTGAAATTTGGCTGCATCCAAAAAGTTGCCCAAATTCACTTACATGATTCATCATAAAACCAAAAAGTCCGCTATTCCACACTTCTTTCCCGTTGATATCTACAATAGAGGTTCTATAATTATTCCAATCTCCAAAAACTGTATATTCATATAAAAAGTTATCTTGAGTCAGTATTTCTGATGTTAGATTAAATTCTTGAGGTCCTATACTAAACATACTTGAATTTGTCCATTCTCCTACTTCTCCATTAGATAATATAGGTTGAATCCTCCAATAATAGGTGCCACCCCACTCAAAATTTTCTTTAGCAATAAACAATATGTCCTCCGTAGAATAATCTAATATTATACTATTAAAAGAATCTGTTTCAGAAACTTGCAGGTTATAACCAATAGCATTAGGAAATTGACTCCATTCAAATGGAATATAAATATAATTTAAAATATCACCATTGGCTGGTTTTACAAGTGATGCAATGGGATAATAACTATCTACCAGGCCACATTCTCCCCATGAATTCACCTGTGTAATAATATCATTATTATTAATTTCAAAACCATAGTTCAACCATGGATCGTTTGGTATAAAATCACAAGAGCTATTATAAGGGGCATTAGATACCATTCCCCACCCACTCCAAGAATCAAATTCTCCTGTAATAGTATGGACATATCCATAACTGTTATTTTCAAGGTTACATTGGGTTCCTTGAAAAACACCATCATTATCATCATCATAAAGCTGTACGCCCCATCCCCAGTCATTCCAAGATCCATTAGCAAGAACAATCCAATTCCCTTGAGGAGCCTCAATGTTATTTATATCAACACTAATTGTTGCGCAGTAGCCAAATAAAATGCCAAAATAAAAGATAGATAATATTAATAGTAACTTCACTTTCATATCTTAAATCTAATAATAAAAACCCCCCTATAAAAGAGACTTTCTTATTCTAAGTTTTAATTTCAAAATTTAATGATATCTAATATTTTTTGTTTATATATCTTCTCTAATTCTTAATCTATATATTATATTTAGAGCAAGTATGAATTATGTATTTAAAATATTAATATCAATGGTGATGTGCAATTTTATTTTACCATATTGCGTAACATTCAATTTAGATTTAAATGATTTTAATGATATCCCAGATGGTTATTGGGTAGTAAGAGCAAATGGTAATTGGAATAGTTGGGGGACAGGTATTACTCTAAATGATAATGATGGTGATGGTACTTATACTGCTATTGATTGTAATTTTTCAAATGGGAGTTATGAATTCGTTTATGCAATTACAGGTGAATTTGATCAATGGTCTAATTGGGGGATGACAGGGAATCCTCCTATAGGGAGTGAGTGCGATTGGAATCCCAATGATGAATGGGCTAATTATGGATTTGAAATACAAAATAGCAATGTAGAACTTCAAGCACATGCATGGAATTGTTGCGGGTTAAATAATTGTGACTATTGGGGAGGATGTAATACAGGGGCATTACAAACAGATGATTCGTATTTATATGGGCGTTTTGAAGTTAGAATGAAATCTGCGGATGGGGATGGTCTTGTAAGTTCTTTTTTTACATATAACACAAATTGGGATAATGATTTGGGAAACTTAAATGTAAATGAAATTGATATAGAGATGACGGGTAATCGTGATAACAGTGTACAATTTACAACCCATCATCCAGGAACTCCTAATTCATGGTCTGAAGGAGAAATTATTGAAGTGGGTTTTAATCCTCATATTGGTTTTCATGATTATGCTATTGAGTGGACTAATAATTCTATTAAATGGTTTGTTGATGGAGAAGAAGTATATCAACAGCCTTATTCAATAGTTAACGATTTAAATTTTTCTCAAAAAATCATGATGAATTTATGGCCTGCGATATGGGAAGATTGGGTTGGGGAGTGGGATAATCAGGATACCCCTAAACATGCTTACTATGATTATGTAAAGTATTATGAGTATGCTCCTTTGAATGGTAA
Organism: uncultured bacterium; assembly: GCA_964406825.1. Taxonomy (GTDB): domain Bacteria; phylum Fidelibacterota; class Marinisomatia; order SCGC-AAA003-L08; family D37C17. The sequence goes on along the minus strand of CAYOTG010000017.1, from coordinate 4,779 downwards.
TTATGGATCTAATAACAATTTTTTACTTGTATGGGAGGACTATTTTGATGAATTCAATTCCTCTATTTGGGATGATGATTCATCAGGAAGTTTTAGTAGTAACTTATGTTCATTCTCTCCATCAAATACAAATTTTTATAATGGGCACCTTATTTTAACTCTTACAGATATAAGTGAAAATATAGATTGCAATGAAGTGACGGGCGATATCAATATAGATTATATGGTCAATGTCATTGATATTGTTGCTTTGGTTAATACTATTTTGAATAATTCTAATTTAGAGATTTGTCAAATTTTATCATCTGACATGGATTTTAATAATGAATTAAATATCATTGATGTTGTATCTTTAACCCAAATTATTCTTCAAAATTAATAATGAAATATATTGTAACAATTGATATTGGTGGTACAACTTTTAATACTGGGATTTTCTCAGAATCATTAAATCAAGTTGATATCTCTAATAAAGATAAGATAAGATATTATGATGGTAAAAATGAAATTGTAAATGCCATTATAAAACAAGTTGATACAATTATAGAAAAGAATAATATCAATAGGAATGATATTATTGGTATTGGAATTGCTGCACCTGGTCCACTTGATTCTAATAGAGGCATTATATTAAATACGCCCAATCTTGAAATTTTTCAGAACTACAAAATTGCAAGTGATTTTACTAAGAAACTGAAAATTGATACCTTTATTGAAAATGATGCTAATTTATTTTCTTTAGGTGAATGGTATTCACAATATAGGGAAAATAGTGTTGTCATGGGAGTCACTTTGGGTACTGGGCTTGGATTTGGATTAATTATCAATGGAAAATTATTTGGAGGGGGACATGGGCTAGCAATGGAATATGGATTGTCTCCTTTTGAATGGGGGATATGTGAAAAAAATGTGTGTATTAGATATATTAGAAAAAGATCAGAAGAATTATATGGTGAAGAAATCAGTCCTATTATCATAGAACAATATTTTAAAGAAAATGATAAAAAGGCTATTAAAATATATAATGAATTTGGAAATAATTTGGGCATTGTTCTAAGCCATGTTGTAAATATGATAGATCCTCAAGTGATAACAATTGGAGGAGGTTTATCTAAAGCTTTTGAATGTTTTAAAGATACAATGTTTGAGACACTAAAAATACATGCACCATCATTTAATGTTAATCATATTATTGTAGCTCAAAGCAAACTAAGAGAACGTTCTACAATGCTTGGAGCATCAATGATGATAAAGGATAAATTAAGTTTAAAATAATTATTCTAGCTCTAGAATAAGCCCTTGATATACGGCAATTGTATTAATAAATTTCTTTTGAGCATTTTTTTCCATTTCTTTAATTTTTTCATCATCGTAATTTGGAGAAAAATGGAATAAGCAGAGTTGTTTTGTTCGTGATGTAATAGCCACATCAACGCATTGTTTCCAACTGCTGTGTCCCCATCCTTTATGTAAACTTAAATCTTGAATAGTAAAATGTGAATCATGGATTAAAAAATCAGATTCAGTAGCTATGTTCACAACATTTTCATTTAAGCTCCCTTCAGGGTGTTCGCAATCAGTGATATAAACAATTTTTTTATTATCAGTTTCAACTTTAAATGAATTTGTCCCATTAGGATGAGGATGAATAGAATAATAAATATTGGCTTCATTCACTGTTATTGATTTTTGCTCATTAGAGCTTTTAGGCATTTCAATAAAATTTATTTTTGCTTGATATGTATCTTTATCGACAGGCCAAAAATTCTTATCTGTTAAGGTCTCGGATAAAGTATTAATAGATGTTTTTGCATTATATCCATAAATATTAATTGTGAATCTTGAATCATAAAGAGGAGCAAAGTAAAAAAACCCCATAATATGATCCCAATGATAATGACTTAAGAAAATATTTATTTCATCTCCGTATGATTGATCCTCTAAAATCTGTTTTCCTAGATTCCTTAATCCAGTTCCCATATCAAGAATTATAAGATCATTATTCTTAGTCCTGATTTCAACACAAGAAGTATCACCTCCATAGTGCATCTTATCTTTATCAGGAGTAGGATTTGAACCTCTAACTCCCCAGAATTTGATATAGCCTTTATTAGAATTATTCGCCATTAGATTTAAGATATTAATTAGATAATTTCTATTAGATTACCTAATATATAATATAAAATATATGTTTTAAAAATCTAACTAAAGTTATATCAAATATGAACAAAAACAAAAGCGCAGAAAGTTTATATCTTATTTTAGCCAGTATATTTATTGCTTCATTGGTTTCGTGCAATCTTATTTTTCAGAAATTTTTCCAGTTTGATATATGGCTACCCTTTATTGGAGATTATACATTTGCACAGTCTGTAGGGCTTTTACCTTATCCTATTACTTTTCTAGTAACAGATATTATATCAGAAATATATGGCCAAAAAAGAGCAAGCAGGGTTGTTACTGCAGGATTGTTTGCCAGTATTTTTATGCTAATCATTGTTACGATATCTGATTTATCTCAAGCAGCTCCTTGGTCTCCAGTTGATAATCAGACATTCAGTAAAGTGTTCGGTTTATCAGGAGCAGCAGTTTTTGCATCCATGATGGCTTATTTAATTGCTCAATATATAGATGTAAGAGTGTTTCATTTTTGGAAAAAATTAACTAATGGTAAACACCTGTGGCTCAGGAATAATGCTTCAACAATGTTTTCTCAGTTTGTCGATACTTTTTCTGTGTTATTTTTGTTATGCTTTTTAGATGTTATATCTTGGGATAAATTTTCTATATTATTAATTAATGGTTTTTTGTTCAAGGTGTTTTTTGCTGCATTTGATACACCTATTGTATATGGGTTAACCTATATTATCCGAAAGCGTCTAGGGCTAGCATTTGGTGAGGAAGTTTCTTCTGATTAATCTAAGATAATACTTACCATACTTATTATATCAGTAACATCTATACTGCCATCTGTATCTAGGTCTAGTTTATGTTTTTCAAATAAATTTGGATTTCCATTATTACTATATAGTATATAATTAAGCAGATAAATAACATCAACAACGTTTACAATACCATCAAGATTACTATCTCCTTTTATTACATTGATTGAAAAATCCCAATCACTTTTTCTTGCTCTATAGGTCCAAATATTTGTAGGGTATGCTAATTCAAAAACAATATTTTTATCATAATCCACCTCCATGATAAGAGTCCCCGTATTCATAATAACTGTTTCAAAAAAGAATCCCCAATTAATCAATGTATTTTGGTTTGGTAGTCTTTGGACGCTGCCCATTGACATCGCTACGATGCTATCAGGATGATTGTATGCCCATATCAATCTTGCCGTTTTATTTAATTCGTCAATTTCATATTCTACAGCTCTTGATAACATGGGATCATGTTGCGTTCCATTATCAAATATTGTGATATTTCCATTTTCAATTCGTCTAACATCATGTTGTTTATTAAACCCATTTAGAGGATCATCAACAAATGTAAATTCATTTAAAGGTCCACCCATAATCCATATGATATCACCTGTTAATCTATCTATTTTAATAACTTCATTACTGACTCTATTTGAGAGTAGCAGGTTATTGTCATAATCAATTTCAATACTATTTCCATGCATGAATGTGATTTCAGGAGATGATAAATTTATATCTGGGTAATCATAAATTGATAAGTGGTCTAATGCATTCCAATTTAATATAAGATTGTCATCTTCATCAAATTCTTGAATAACTAAGATATCTCTAAGCAATTGAGGAAATTGCAATTCTAGTTCTACCCAGGTAGAATCATAGCAATTTAATATATACCCACCATCATCAAGTAATCTGATATCATGATAATCTGTTCTTCCATTTACACACTGCAACGTATCTATCTCCATCATATTACTATTTGCAATAATCCAAAATTGAGCAATTTTATCATAGTATGATAATTTCCCATTGTTATTTCTAAAATCAAACCCTTGATCTCCGCTATTCACATTCCAGTATAAAGATAATTCGGGATTCAATATACCCATATGGGGATTGGCACTTGACATTGAATGTACAAATAGTTTTGATGGATATGGAGTCCCATTCATTGTAACATTATAGTCAGGATAATCAGATTTTAATACGTTCCATGATAAAACTAAAATTATTATTACTATTTGTATTTTGTGTTCCATATGCATAGTCTAACAAAAATTATATAATATTTTTATTATTTTATAATAATTGTTACTTATTGATACAAAAATAGATTAATAATAGATTTCCTGCCGTCATGAAACAAAAAAAGTTGTGGATTATATATTTTTTTATATTATATTGTTATCCCGCTATATGGCGGGCGGATGATACTTTTATATAAATTTTAACCTTGTGCAAGACTAGTGATATATGTCACAAATCTTTGGACCTTTTGGCGTTAATTTTTATGTAGTTGTAATAAGTTTTTGTAATGGAAAGTAATAAATTAAAAATAAATAACCGAGGAGGAGTTAACATGAAAACATTAACTAAAATGTTTTTGTTGTCTTGTTGGTGTCTTATATCTGTTTCTTTTGCTAAAGAAACTTTAGATGAAATTAAAGCCAACCAAGAACAACAATTAATTCAAGAAAAACTTGAGATTTTAGAATCTCAAAATCAAACTCAAACTAAAGAAACTAAAGAAGAACAGGGTTCTCATGAGAATGTTTTAGTACAGGAAAAGGGATTGAAAGAAATTTCAGTTCCACCTTATTCTAATGATGGTATTGATAAAGATGCT
>CAYOTG010000016.1:0-11099 GCA_964406825.1 uncultured bacterium | reverse complement strand
ACAGAGAATACTATATTTAATAAAAAAGTAACTTTGATTAAATAATCTAATAGTCAATTACTTCTAGAAAACTCTCATCAAAATCTAATTTAGTATTTTTAAATGCATACACCCTGCTTTTATCTAGTAGTTTTTCAATATTTTGGCATTCATCATCGGTAATGTTAATATCTAAATAACTAAAAACTTCTTTTATTACTTTATTAGGATCCATTATCAACTCTTCATATTTAATATCGAATACATTATACAAATTTCTATTGGATTCCATTTCATCTAAATATTTTTTATACAAGACTAACCCATTATTAATGTTTTTAATATTTAAAGAGCTTAATACATCACCTTTATTGATTGATAATACAGGTAGTAATGAGGATAGAAATTCAGGAAATAAAGATTCTTTATCCCTATCTTTTAAATTAGCTTCTCTCTTTATTAAACTAGCAGATACATCCAATGGGTGTCTATTAATATTTATAATTTTTGAATTAGGAAATATTTGTTTCCAAATAGATAATGTAAATGTATTAACAGGATCTTTCCATCCCCATATAGTATCCATTTTATTAAAAGATTTATTATAGAGTAGATTTTTTTTACCTAGAAATAAACTTTTAGAAAATCGACTATTAAGAACTTTATTTAACCGATTAGTAATAACATCAATATCTTCATTTTCTAAATCTTTCAGGGTTCTCGGATTATCCCAAGATGATCCAATACAAGATAATATCCATTTATTAATTCTTTGAAAAAAAATTGATTCACTATTAGAATCTAATTTAGAACCCATAAATACACCCTGATTCATTAGAATTTTACTTAGAAGAGAGGTTCCAGAACGGTGCATTCCAGTAATAATTACAGGAATATTATTTTTTATATTATCCAATTATCTAATTTTAATTGTGTTATTTTTTCTAATTTTAATACTTCTTTATTATTCCAATCCTTATACGTAGAAGGCAAACTATCCATAATTCTATTTTTATTTTCTTTCATACTTTTAGAATCAATTGCTTTTCTGTTTAAATTATCTATTGTATTTCTAATTTTAATTCTAATTTTTTTTGAAAAAATTATTTTTTTCAAAAGTCCCCTTAAAATAGTTTCATTATACATATTATCTCTTAAATAAGAGTTTTTATAGAATGATGCTTTATTAGATTTAATATTAAAATTTACATTTGTACTACTTTGAATTTTTAAAAATCTACATATATCATTATACATTAATTTATTTTTTTTATCATTTAATAAATCATCAAATTTTAAAAATAAAGACTGTTTTTTTTCATATAATTTATAGTATTCTTCTATTTGAGATGAATATTCACTTCTTAATAAATAGCTGTGATTACTAAAAGAAAATTTATCTACATCATGTTTTAATCTTTTCTTTTCTTCTTTAATTGCATCTAAAAAGGATAATTTCTCATACCCTCTACTATATGACATTAAATAATGTGAGTAAGAACGGTCAATTGGTTTTCTAAAGATAAAAATAAATTTAGGATTTTTGATGTCTTCTTTAATTCTTTCTAATGCATTTGGGAAAAACATATAAGACGGGTCAACTTCCCCTCTTATATTATAATCATTATTTGTAAATTGATTTAAATACCAATTAATACCTTTAGAATAATCTCTACTAAAATAATGAGTTTCTTTATAATCAGGTAAACTTATAAATCTTTCTTGATTCAACCAATTATGTAATGTTGTTGTTCCACATTTTTGTCCTCCAACAACAAAGAAACTAGGTAATAATTTGTTATTATTCATTATTCAAGAAATTATTTTCTTTCCTTTATTACTTTTCCAGGAATACCTGCGGCAATTGAAAATTTTGGTATATCTTTATTAACTACTGAACCAGCTGCAATAATTGAGCCCTCACCAATACAAACACCTTTTGTAATAGTTACACCATGTCCAATCCAAACATTATTTTCAATAACAACTGGAGATGTTTTAATTCCCTGATTAATCATTGGTATGCTAATATCATCATAAATATGATCAGTATCACGAATAGTAACATTATCAGCTATCATAACATTATCTTTTATTTCAATCAGTTCATTTACACCAATCACAGAATAGGATGAGATGTAAGATTTTTTACCTAAAATGAATTTTCCTGAACCTTGAATAACAACATCATTTTTTATATATGAAAAGTCCTTTAAAATAATTTTCATCTTTTGTTTATTAATCCAAAATTGCCTCATTTTCACTCTTTCTTCAACATATACACTTTTGCCTAATGAAATAAAAGGAAAGTATTTTATTTTAAAAATCCAAGTATTGAATTTTCTCTTTAATGATCTTATTACTTTATATATAAATTCTAGCATTATTTTATTTATTAAGATTAAATGTAAAATATGTTTTCAAATTAATTCTTTTATATACACAAAAAACACATAAAAAATTCCAAAATGATCCGCTAACTGCTGTTGAAAAAGCTGCACCATTTATTCCATAAAGTGGTATTAGATAATAATTTAATGAAATATTAAGTATCATAGATACAAACGCAGTATTTCTTAAGATATTCTCATTATCAGTCATATTTAAAACCTGCCCTACAGGACCTGTTATAGAATTACAAAACTGCCCTATTGATAGTATCATTAATGCAGTTGATCCTAGAATAAATTCATGACCAAATATAGATAAAATTAATTTAGGAAAAATCATATAAATAATCAATATTGGTAAAGATGTAAAAAATATTATTTTTGCAGCATTTGAAATAATAATTTGCAAACTAGAGAAGTCTTTATCATCCCATAGTTGAGATATTTTAGGAGCAATAATGCTATTAACTGCGATTAAAGCTATACTAGTTAAGCTTGAAATTTTAAAGGCAATATTATAGATTCCAACCTCTACATTAGTTGTAAAAAAACCTAGCATAATAATATCTATAAAACCCATAATCATAACCAATGCTGTAGTGAACATGATTGGTGTTGAACTTTTAAATAATAATTTTGTAGAGACTGATTCTTTTGATTTATAGGAAAAAATTTTTGTGCGATTGAACCATATAAAAAATGCGATAAATAAAGTTATATAATGAGAAATCAGATAAACATTTAAATATGTATAAGATGATGAAAATAAATTAATATTAAAGTTAAATAATAACAAAATGATACAAATCAGCAAATAACTAATATTTTTTACAAAAAAATATGCACCTATCATCTTACACGATCTAATTATTTCTGCATGAAATTGCATTAAGGAGGCAGGAAATATTGTTAATGCACCTATTGTAAATGGTATTGTTAAATATTCTTTATTAAAAATATGCAAGGAGACAATTTCTGATAAGAAATAAAATATCATAGAATAAATAACTGATAAAACTGTTATAAAAAATAAACTTTTTAAATATAGATTTTTTATTCCTCTGTTATCATCCTTTTTGAATAATCTAGAAATATACTTCATTGATCCTATATCAATACCTGATTTCGAGATTATAACTCCAATAGATATATATGTAAACACTAAAGCAAATATACCAGAACCTTCTGGTCCATACTTCCATGCTATAATAATAGTAAAGATATAGCTTAAAATAATTGAAAATAAATGTAAAATAAAAGCATGAGATGAATTTATTATTAATTCATAAGTATGTTTATTGTTTGATTTAATTCGTTTGAAAATATTTAGCATGTAATGAATGTATTTATGTAAATATCAAGAATATTCTATTTTATAATCTTACAAACTATATTCTTCTTTGATTTTCTTTATATTATCTTTAATAATCATAAATAAAGAAGTCATCAAAAATCCACAAATAGTAAAAATTATAACTATCAATAGTCTATTAGGCTTATCTTTTTCAGGATTTGCTTCAGCTTCATCAAGTATATTTATAAACAATCTTTCTTTTGTTGATTCAATTTTAGAAATTTCAAACTGTTCTCTAAGTGTTACCTGTACCTGTTGATTTACTTCAACAGCTCTTATTAATCTTGCTCTCTGTAATTGTAAATCAGGTGTGTCTAATACTAATGGATTTATTTTCCTGAAGTCAGTTAATTTTTCTTCTGAATCATGTAATTCATCTTTTGATATGTCCAATCTACTTGATATAAAATCTTTTGTTTTAACAGCAAAATTATTTTGTTGATTTTTAATAAAACCAATAACATATAAGGAAATAAAATTAGCTATATCAGCTGCAAGTTCTGGTTCTTCCATGAGAACTGACACCTTTATTAAACCAGAATTCTGTTCATCAACATGAATCAATTCACTAAGTTGTTTTATTCCTTCATTTAAGTATGAAACTTCAATATTTTCAAATTTCTTTCTTATAAAAATTTTTTTTATTTTTCTTAAACTTTCAGATAAAAAACTTTGATCCTTAATTTCGAAATAATCTATTAAGTTAGTAGGTTTAGAAAATTTATAGTTATTCCATTTCTTTAAGACAATTTCTTTTTTTAAATTTCTGCTATTAATAATATCAGGAATATAATAATTCGACGAAGGAACTGAAGAGATCCCAAAAGTATTTGCTAGATTACCATAATTACCAAAAAGACTTGAGTCATCTAATTCTCCAGCAGCATATAATGATATTGTTGATTTATAATATTCTGTTTTAATTGAAGAATAAAAAATTGAAATTATAAAAAATAAAAATGTAATTTTTAAAATATTTTTTTTATTAGTTTCAATAATTTTAAATAACTTTTTAATATCTATATTATTTTTATCCATACTTTAATTACCAGCTGTATTAATAACTGCATAAAGGGCTGCAGCTTGACCAAATATTATCATAATATCTTTAAATCTATCAAAAGAAGAATAATCTTCTTTTTGTTCTACAAAAAGAACATCTCCATTATTTAAAAACATATTATTTCTAGCCCTAACTTTTTGATTACTACTACTATCAATTATATACATTCTTCCTGATGCATTTTTACTTTTTCCACCAGCATCTTTTATATATTCTTTAATATGCATTGATGGTGAAAACTCAAATCTTCCAGGATGAGAAACTGCTCCTATTATTTCAACATAATCTAATTTCAAAGGAATAGTAATCTTATCACCCATTTCAAGTTTATAATCATAGATTAATTTAGTTCTATCAAGGCTTCCGGATATAATTAATCCCTTATTTATTTTTTTACGAGATTTAATATATGATTTCTCTGATGGGGTTCTATCTTGAGGTTCTATAAGTGAAATCCTTTTAAGCTCATAATCAGGAATCTCATGAATCATATCATTAGTTATTATAATTTGATTAGAATCAGCTTTACTTGATAGACCTCCAGCTAAATTAATAATATCTGATATTTTTGTATGATTATCAAAAATATAATATCCTGGAAATTTAATTTCTCCAGTAATTTCAACAACATCTCTTCTTTTATAATCTTTCTTAACTCTTACTTGAATAAAATCATTAGGAGATATTATAAATGATTTTAATTTATCATATTCAGATATAATTATTTTTTTTTGATTTGTTTCATCTATAAATCTAGAAATTTCCACATAATTACTATCAGCATTAGCAGTAAAACCTCCTGCAATTTTAATTAATTCATATATATTTTCATTATCAGTATATTCATATTTGTCTGGTATTTTGATACCACCCTTTAAAACAACCTTATATTTTTGAATCGAAAACTCAATCACATCTCCTACCATAACATATGGATTAATAGCATTATCACCATTCATATTATATTTAACTAAATCAACAGAAATTATTTCATCATTTCTATGTAATGTGATATTCCTTCTTGAAATTGTATTTCTTAGTGGTTTTTCTGAACTAGCAATTACCTTATTATAAACATCTGATACTCTTGATAAAGGATTTACTACAATAAATCCAGCCATAGGAATAGTTCCAATAGTTTGGATTTTAAATTTTCTAATACTTTTTAGAGTTAAATAAACTTTTGCATTACTATAATGTTTAAAGCAAGTATCCTTAATTTTATCAAAAGCATCAGATAAAAGCATTTTATCTACAAATATATCTCCAACATTAGGTATAAGCACTGTTCCTAATGGAGATACTGTTAAATTCAAAGTGTGCATACCATCACTTGATATCATATTAAATAGGAAGATATCACCTGGACCAACAAAATAATTCTTTGGATCAATTGTCTCTTCAAGATATATATTCTCTTGAGAATATTTGTTAGTTATATCTTCTTGATGGATACTCGATAAACCTTCTTGTCTAGTATTTGATAGGTTCTCATAATCATACTCTAATACATTAGAATATAGAACACCCAAAAACATTATTATTACTATATACATTTTGCTCCCTTATTAAAAGCGCTTAATTTACCATTATTCATATAATTATCTAAAAATAATAAATAAAAGTCTAAATCTATATACTAACTTATAAAAGACATGTTCCTTAATTATAATAGTCCTTTATTTTTCCTGATAATCCATTCTAAAATCATCAATAATAAAATAATAAACCAAAATGGCTGAAAATTAAATATATCAATTCTATTTAATTTGAATGTAGTCAATTGAGATTGATTAATTTCTTTAATATAATCAAACAATTGATTAATACTATAATATTCACCTTTCGTATCAAATGAAATTTTTCTAAGCACCTCATCATTCAATCCTATACTATATAATTCTTTATCTATATCAAATACATTAAACTCTATTTTATTACTTTCAATTAATACACTATTATTATTTTTCATAACTGCTTGAATATAATATTTTTGTGATTCATCTAAAGTTGTAGAATATTTATAGAGATTATCATTAATCAAATCAAATTCATTTATTTTAGATACTATATTATGGTTTTTATCATAAATAAATAGATCAAGTGTATAATTTTTAAAATAATTTTTACTATCTATATTCAAATATAAATTTATATTCTCCCCTACGTAGAAATGCGACTTATCTGTATATATATTTAACATATTTTGATTATTAAGTAGTCTATCAATATAGTAATCAATTAAATGTGTTAGATTATCTTCATCATTAAATCGTTTCGTTTCACTTGAAATATTTTTTAAATCTGTAATAAATATAAATAAACTATCATCCCTATAATCTAAGAATACACTTTCTTTATTTTGCTTATCAAGTATTGATTCCGTCATAGAAGAATTATTATTTTTCTTAACTAGGACATCAGATGTAAAGGGAGTTATTCCATTAATAAATTCTTGAACTATATCATCATCAGATGTAGTTTCTATATATATATCTTCTATTTTATCCTTACCTTCAGCTATGATATCTATACTGTATCCTAGATTGGATAAAAATGCATTGCAAATATATGAATCATCTGATAGAACCGGTCCTTGAAAATATATAAATTTTTCAGTTTTAAAAATTTTATCATCAATAATCTTTAACTGATTATTATTAATTGGAAAACTATCAAATATAATGAAATCATAATATTGATTTTTAAAATTCAGTATATCATCTTGTTTAAATATGTGATTAAAATCAATATTATCATACCTGTGTAATAATTGTTTAATAAACTTAGTATTATTAGATAATCTACCAGAAATCAGTAGTACTTTATATTTTTTTAAAATTTTATCATCTAATTTAAAAGTAAGATAATTATTATTAGAGTTAATTTCAGATTTAATAGGTTCTATATTAATAATATTATCATTTGCTAATATATCTTTTCTGACTTTTATATTATGAAACAGTACGTCCTGTCCACTTTTAATATTAATATTTGAAATATTTAAGTTATTATATTTTTGATTTGATAAAGTAATTTCGATATTATCATAATCATTTATAAGATTTATAGAAATTTGGCATTTGATATAAACACTATCTTCATTATCATAAAACACATTTAAACTATCTAGTTTTAAATCTTCATAAAGATCATTATGATTTCCAATACCAAAAGAATAAATAGGACTTGAAAGGTTACTAATTTTTCTAATCATTCCTTCATTTTGCATACCATCACTAATTAAAATATATTGATTAGCATCTATTTTATTTATGTTTCTAATTACTTCATTGAAATCTGTAGAAATATCAGTAAACGTTAACTTAGAGATAGAATTAATTTTTTTTAAACTATCACCAAATATATAATACTCAATTTCAATCCCTTTTTTGGTTAAATGATTATCAATATTTTCTAATTCTTCTTTTAAATCGAATCTATTGAGTGAGGATGAAATGCTTTGTGAGTTATCTATAAAAAAGACTATTTTTTTATTTTTTATTATTTCATTAGTAGTCACTATACTTGGATTAAATAAAATAATGAGTAATAAAAACACCGTAATAAATCTTAATGAAATCAATATATATCTAAAATATTTAGTTTGTTTTTCTACATTATATATATATTTAATTAAAAGGAATATAAAAACTAAGACAATTATTATAGATATATAATATGGTAATATTGTTTTTAGAGTAAACATATTTATTGATATATAATATTAGGATTGGGTTCAATCGACAAATCCGATGATTTTATTTGTGATAATTTTAAATATCCAGCCATAGCTATCATAGCTGCATTATCAGTGCAATATTCTAAATCAGGAAAGATAAGATTCAAATCATGCTTCTCTTTAAGCTCTAAAGCTGATTTTCTAAAATATAAATTTGCAGATACTCCTCCAACTATAATGATATTATATATTTTATAATGTAAAAAGACTCTTTTTAATTTATTCAATAAAGATGTTACAATAGCATGTTGATATGATGCAGCTAAATCATTTATAGAATAGCTGTCAAAATCATCAAGTTTATTTTTTTTATATAATAAAGCTGTTTTTAATCCACTAAATGAAAAATTAAATCTATTATTTTTAACTTCTGGTAATGGGAATTTGTACTTTAATGGATTACCTTGTTTGGCTAATTTTTCAATTTCTGGTCCTCCAGGATAATCTAATCCCAATATCCTAGCTCCCTTATCAAAAGCTTCTCCTGCAGCATCATCTACAGTATTACTAATAACATTAAATTTATCGATACTTTCAATAAGCCAAATTTGAGTATGTCCTCCTGAAACAATAAGGCTAATACAAGGAAATTTAGGTGAATTGTTAATAAATCCTGATGAAAGATGTCCTTCTAAATGACTAATTCCAATGAGGGGAATATCTAAACCAACGGCTAATCCTTTTGCGAAGTTAAGCCCAACAATTAAGCTACCTAATAGCCCTGAGCCATAAGTAACTGCAATTGCATCTATATCACTAAGATTTACCTTAGCTTCTTCAATAGACTCGTAAACAATTGCTAAAATTTTTCTTTCGTGATCTTTAGAAGCTAAATCTGGTACAACGCCACCAAATTTTTTGTGAATTTTCTGTGTTTTTACGATATTACTTAAAACAATATCATTTGCAATCACAGAGCAAGAAGTTTCATCACAAGAAGTTTCAATTCCTAATAGTATCATTATATGAATACTAGCAAAAAATAAACTATTTTTAATTTATTTATTCACTACTATCTTTATCATCTGTAGTATTTTTAGATTGATTATCATCATCTGAATCCATCTCATTATCATCTGAATCATCTCTATCAATATCATCTAAATCCATATCATCATCTTTTGATTCAATAGTATAATCTAAAACAATCTTTCTGTTTTCTTTATTAATCTGATTAACAGATAAATCAAATTCTTTATTAATCACAAAAATTTCTTTATCTTTATCATCAATTTTACTTATTGGTAAAATACCTTCAAAATCATTATCAAGTAAAAATATTATTCCTTTATCTAAGATATATAATACTTTACCTTTAAGTTTTAAGTCAACTTGAAAAATATCATCTATATTATCCCATGGATCATCTATAGTTTGCTTTAATCCCAATGAAATTTTCTTATCTTTAGATGAAACTTCTAATATAACAACTTTTACACTTTGTTCTTTCTTAAGAATATCAGATGGATTTTTAATTTTTCTTGTCCAAGAAACATTGTTTATACTTAAAAAACCTTCTAAATCATTTTCTAAAAAAACATATGCACCATTCTGAATTATATTTGATATAGTGCCATTATAAATTTCGCCAACCTTCAAATCCTTTTCTATTCCTTCCCAAGGATTATCCTCTAACTGTTTTACTCCTAATGATATTTTTTTAGCTTCAGAGTCTATAGATAAAACAATTGCATCTACAGCATCTCCTATTTTATATATATCAGATGGATGTTTTATATGTTTTGTCCATGAAATTTCAGAAATATGTATTAATCCCTCTATACCTTCTTGAATTTCCACAAAAGCACCATAATTCATCATATTCACAACTTTACCCTTAACTTGAGTACCTTCACTATATTTATCTGATGCTCCCGTCCATGGATCCTCATTGAGCTGTTTTAATCCCAATGAAATTCTATTTTTTTCCTTATCATAATCAATTACTTTGACCTTAATGGTACTTCCCAATGTAACTTTATCACTTGGATGATTTATTCTTCCCCAAGTAATATCCGTAATATGTAGGAGTCCATCAAAGCCACCTAAATCAATAAATGCACCAAAATCAGTAATATTTTTAACTGTACCTTCTACAGTACTACCAACCTCTAGTTTTTCTAAGAGCTCTTTCCTTGAATCATCTAAATCATTTGACATAGTAGCTCTTCTTGAAACAACAACATTTTGTCTAAACTCATTAAATTTAACTATTTTAAATTCATATTCATTATTAAGATATTCTTCGAAATTTGGTGAAGGCTTAATATCTACTTGTGAACCAGGTAAAAACGCATTTACAACTCCTAAATCAACAACTAATCCACCTTTTATAATCTTAACAATAGTTCCTTTTAGTAAAGTTTCATTCTCAGCAGCATCCCTTAATTCTGACCATCTTTTCTCAAAATCAGCTCTTCTTTTGGATAATATTAATCTTCCTTTTCTATCCTCAAATACAACTAAAAAAACATCAATTTCTGCTCCAATTTCTGGGATTCTATCAAATTCTGTTTTATCTATTATACCCTCAGATTTAAATCCTATATCAACCACAACTTCTTTATCATA
>CAYOTG010000015.1:8763-11341 GCA_964406825.1 uncultured bacterium | reverse complement strand
CCGAATGACCACCCTTCCCCATCTCCTAAATCTTCTGCATTTGAATTATAACCATAAGCATTAAGAGAAAATCTTATAAATGATTGAAAGTTTTGCATTTCTACCGATTTAGAGATACCACAACCAAAATTATATTTTTCATAAAGACTTTCATCTGATAGCATGAAATTTATAAATAAATCGAAATTGAGATTAAGAGATGTTTTATTTTTTATAAAATGTTGAGTACCAATTTCATAATAAGATCCTACCTGATCATAAGGCAAATTAAAACCATAAAAGGCATCTGCCTTGTAATAATAACCAAGATTTATCCTATGGTTAGCTTTAATAAGTAATGACATATTCAAACGATTTAAGTTCCCTATTGCACGCCCATCATTCTCCCTGCATTCATTACAACCAAACATAGCAGTTCCCCCTAGAGAAATAGCATAATTATCAAATAACTGATCATCATTGAATAATAATTCATTATTAAATGAAAATGATAGCATTAAAACAATTATGCAAAAATATTTATTTTTTATAAACATATACTTATAAATTCTTTACTGTTATTTATACATTTAATATAGTATTATATTAAATTCAATTAAATCAATATTTTAAACTTTTTAAAGATATAAGAATGAAGAAATATGTACTTAGCATAGATGCAGGCACCACAGGTGTAACCCTTTTACTCTTTGATAAAAACTTAAACATAAAAAGTAAAGAATATGCTGAACTAAATCAAATTTATCCCAAACCAACTTGGGTTGAGCATGACCCTATAGAACTGATAAAAAAGATAGAATTACTTTTTAATCAAATAGTTAAAAAATATCCTGTTGAAAATATTGCTTCTATTGGTATCACCAATCAAAGAGAATCAATAGTAATCTGGAATAAGAAGACTGGATTGCCAATATACAACACCATTGTATGGCAATGTAGAAGAACTAAAAATTATTGTAAAACCCTTAAAGATAGAAATAAATCAATCTTTAATAAAACAGGATTATACGTAGATAGCTATTTTTCAGCAACAAAAATAAAATGGATATTAGACAATGTTAAAGGCACCAAAAAATTATTAAAAGACAATCTATTGTTATGCGGAACAATTGATACTTGGATTATATGGAATTTAACAAAAAGAAAGATGCATTTGACAGACCATACAAATGCATCAAGAACTCTCATATATAATATAAATAATAAAAAATGGGATGATGAATTACTTGGATTATTTAAGATACCTAAGAGGATATTACCTGAAGTTAAAAACTCAATAGATGACTTTGGACAATACCAGGATTATAATATTCCAATTTATGCTGTAGCAGGGGATCAACAAGCAGCACTATTTGGACAAGGATGTTTTAAAAAAAATTCTTCTAAATGTACTTATGGAACCGGATTATTTTTCTTATTAAATACAGGGAAAAAACGCATTGATTCAAAAAATAAGCTTTTAACAACATTGGCTATTAATAATAAAGGAAAACCTGCATATGCACTAGAAGGCTCTATATTTATTGGCGGAGCACTCATACAGTGGCTTAGAGATGAATTAGAACTAATAAATTCAGCTGAAGAAACAGATAGTATAGCTGCATCCATTAAAGATACTAATGGAGTTCATATAATACCCGCATTTGTAGGATTAGGTGCACCTTATTGGAATTCTGATTGTAAAGGAGTGATAACAGGACTAACTAGAGATTCAAATAAAAAACATATAATTAGAGCATCACTTGAAGCAATAGCTTTTCAAGTGGAGGATTTATTAAAATGTATTTCTAAAGATATAAAAAAACCTATTAAAGAGCTATATGTTGATGGTGGCGCAACCAACAATAAATTCCTAATGCAATTTCAAGCAGATATCAGTAATCTAAAAATCTTCAAACCCTACAATATTGAAAGTACTTCTCTTGGTGCAGGAATAATGTCCGGATTAAAAGCTAAAATATGGAAAAATACAAATGAAATCATTACAAATAAAGACATCCAATATATTTATAAACCTGAAATAGATAAAAATGAAAGAAAAAATAAAATTAAGGGTTGGAACACAGCTATTAAAAAAATATGAATAAAAATATAAACACATTTAATTTATGGGCAGAGGACAACAGAGATGAAAAAATGCAAAAAAATCATACTGACTCAGTTAATAAAATGATTGATATAATCAAGAATGAAACAAATAAACTAAATAGACCCTTTAAATTTTTAGACTTAGGCTGTGGAAATGGATGGGTCGTCAGAAAAATGTCTCAACATAATAATTGCAAATATTCCATAGGTATTGATGGTTCTCATAATATGATTAAAAAAGCAAAATCTTATAACATTGGTAATTTTGAAGAAACAACCATTGAGTCATATCATTACAAGTCTAAATTTGATATAATATTTACCATGGAAACGCTTTACTACCTAGATGATATTAATCAATTATTTCAAACACTATATGATACAGGTCTCAAAAATCATGGAATATTTATTATAGGAATAGACCATTATAAAGAAAATATTCCTTCTTTAAATTGGGGTAAAGACTATAATTTAAAAATCAATACTCTAT
>CAYOTG010000015.1:0-8663 GCA_964406825.1 uncultured bacterium | reverse complement strand
AATATTCCTTCTTTAAATTGGGGTAAAGACTATAATTTAAAAATCAATACTCTATCTATTGATGAATGGCATGATTTATTTCTAAGTCATGGCTTTAGAGATATAAAAATATATCAACATGGTAAAAACAATGATTGGCAGGGTACACTCATCTTAATAGGTACAAAAATTGAAAAAAATAAGGAATTTATCTATGGAAAACATAACATGGGATGAATTTAAAAAAGTAGAAATTAGAATAGGTACAATTATTGAAGTCAATGATTTTCCAGAGGCAATAAAAGCAGCATATCAAATAAAAGTAGACCTAGGACATGAAATTGGTATTAAAAATTCAAGCGCACAGATTACAAATTTATATTCTAAAGAGGAACTTATAAATAAACAAGTAGTAGTAGTGGTAAATTTGGCACCTAAAAAAATTGGTCCATTTATATCAGAATGTTTAATTACTGGTTTTTATAGAACTGACAATGAGGTTGTATTAGTCGTTCCAGATAAATCAGCACCTAATGGAGCACTCCTTAGTTAGGGCTTCACCTTCAGCCTAAATCATTTTAGTATTACATAAGGTTATCTTTAGTCCCTAGTCTCATTTTACTTACTTAGTTTTATATCAATCACTTCTTATTATTTTTAGATCTTACGCTTGTAATTCTTCCGTGATTTATATTAATACAAACAGAGGAGAGGCCATCAAAAAATTCTTTATTTTGAGTAGTAGCAATAATAGTGATACCATCATAATTAACTTTTCTATATAAAATCTTACATAAATTTTTTATTTTCACCATACTCAGATGCAACTCTAGTTCATCTATAAATAAAACTTTAGGGAATGCTGCAATCTTAGATGCTAAATCAACCCACCTTAATTGCCCTGGAGTTAAACTCCTCATTTTTGAATCAATAATATATTTAAAATCCATAACCTTAACAATATCAGAGATTATTTTCTCAGAATTCTGATTATTTTCATATTGATTAATTTGCGAGTATATATAAGATCTAACTGTCTTAAAATAAGGTGCTTTAAAATTTTGCTTTACATACATTATTTCAGTTTTATATTCAGATTTTCTTATTTTCTTAAAGTCTTTTCCCTCAAATTCAATTTTACCTTTATAATTTAAAATATCTCTTGACAATATATCCAATAATAACGTTTTTCCAGATGCCATATTACCATTGAATAAATAGCAAGCAGATCTATGAATATCAAATTTTTTAATATTTAATATTTTTAATTCATTTTTATCAAAAGATAAGTCTTTAATTTTAAAAATAGGTCTTTTCATTTTATTCTCCTTTGAACAATATCTATAAAGTTATTTAAAATATTTTTTCCATTTTTAGATATAATTAAATTTTTATCATCAATTTCAACCCCTCTTTTTATACGTAAGTCCATCAGTTTATGTGTCACATCATAGCTGAATTCAGGATGGAATTGAACACCATATAAAAAATCATCTACACAAAATGACTGATTTCCTTTATTTGTATAAGCTAATTCTACAGCATCTAGCGGTAAAGATGATACGACATCTTGATGACTTTCATATGCTATATCATTATTTTGAAAATTATCGAACAGAGGATTTGATTGACCCTCTGTAGTCAGTGAGATTTTATATGAACCAAGTTCCCATCCATAAATATTTTTTTCAACATTTCCACCTAAACAACTTGCCAATAATTGATGGCCAAAACATATACCTAGTATTGGTTTTTTAGATTCTATTATTTTATTAACCATCCTTTTTAAACTATCAATCCATGGAATATTTTCATAAACTGAATATTTACTACCTGTAATAATAAAAGCATCTGCATTAGAATAATCGAATGATTCATTATCATACACTTTAATGATTGTATATTTTACAGAGGAACGATTAATCGAATCAGGAATCCACTCTGAAGAGTGTCCATACATTGAAACTACTTCAGGTAATCCTGGTCCACAACTTAGAATAAAAATTTTCATTTTTTTACCTTTTCATTTAATAAAAATAAAAACGTAAAGTAATATTATTATTTCAAATTCTCCAAATAACGTTCTGCATCAATGGCAGCCATACATCCAGATCCTGCAGCTGTAACAGCTTGCATATATTTTGTATCTTGTATATCTCCTGCTGCAAAAATACCATCAAGAGATGTTTCAGAGGTGTCAGGTTTTGTTATAATGTAGCCTTTTTCATTTAGTTTCAGATAATCTTGAAATAATCTAGAATTCGGGGAATGCCCTATACCTAGAAAGAGACCATCAACTGAATGATTGGCTTCTTCATTTGTTATTATATTTCTTAAAATAACTGATTCTAGACCCTTATCTTTTTCATCACCGATCATATCAACTACTTCTGAATTCCAAATTACATCTATTTTATCATTTGAAAGGGCTCTCTCTTGCATAATTTTAGATGCTCTAAATACGTCTCTTCGATGAACTATTGTTACTGAAGATGCAAACTTTGTTAAAAATATAGCCTCTTCCATAGCAGAATCACCACCACCTATAACAAATACCTTTTTATCTTTAAAGAAAAAAGCATCACATGTTGCACAAGCTGATACACCATAGCCCATTAATCTTTTCTCTGATTCTAGGCCTAAAAGCTTAGCTGAAGCTCCAGTTGATATAATAATAGAATCAGATAGATATTCTTTATCACCAGCCCATATTTTAAATGGTCGGGATGAAAAATCTACCTTGTCAACCATTAAATTTACTGTGTCAGCTCCAAAACGCTGTGCTTGTTTTCTAAATAAATCCATAAGTTCAGGACCCATTATACCATCAGGAAATCCAGGATAATTTTCAACATCTGTTGTAATTGTCAACTGTCCTCCTGGTTGTGGACCTTCAAAAATCAGGGGTTCCATATTTGCTCTTCCAGCATATAAAGCAGCTGTTAAGCCTGCGGGACCTGTACCTATAATAATTACTTTACGTTTCACTTATTTAATTATATTATCTAAAGCATTAGCAATATCAGATTTTGCTACTGCTCCCATTATTTGTTTTTGTACTTTTCCATCTTTAAAAAATAATAGACTTGGAATGCTCCTAATACCATATTCTGCCGCAATATTTGGATTTTCATCAACATTCAACTTACCAACAACAGCCGTATCTATATATTCCGTAGCAATTTCATCTATTGTAGGTGTTAACATTTTACATGGACCACACCATTCAGCCCAAAAATCAACCAATACAGGTTTATTTGAATCTAAAACATCTTCTTTAAATGAAACTTCTTTAAACTCTACGGTATTACCAGACATTATATTGCACTCCTTTTTTTTAAAAATAGTTTAAAATGATAGTATTAATTTATTAAAATTTTATATAAGGTTTATAAATTGTTTTAAGATTTTTTTTGTTGCTTCTTCTTTTAGAGGGGCTCTATCATTTACACTGATTGATTCAGGAATTATTATTGATCCTAAATGCTCAAGCTGTAATTTCATAGTTGTAATAAATTTTGTTCCTAGGCCACCACTAGAAGATGCAATAAGAAAAACCTTATGACGAAAAGCATCTTTCCAGTAATCAGTGCTCACTGAAATCCAGGCAATAGCATTTGGTATTATAGGTGGAGTAGAACCATTGTATTCAGGACCACAAATTATCAAACCTTTATGGTTTGAAAATTGTTTTGTCAAGCTTTCAACTACATCAAAATATTCATCTTTTTTATTTTGATAAATATCATCAGTATATAAAGGTAATTCATAATCTTCTAAAGATATAACTGTTACCTCGGTATCTAAAGTCAATAATATTTCTTTTAAATTTTCAGCTAATGTATAATTTGTTTTGCGTGTAGCTGATACAATTAATATTTTTTTCATATCTAATTAATCCTCAAAAATCCATGTTATATTTATCAAATATTTACTTACATTATAATAGGAGGTATTTCCAGAATAATATAAACCATCTTTTAACATATTTTCTTTAATGAAAGCAACTTTAAAGTGATTAAATAAAAATCCAAATTCTCCATCTACAACTGTAATTCCTATATCCGATTCTTCAATTGAATCTGATTCTTCAATTAAATCTAATCCTTCGTTTGATATGGAATAATTGTTGTTAATTCCTATACTAGAAATTCTAGATTTACAATAAGGCCTAAATCGCTTACTTCCTAATTTAGGACTGATAATAAAACTTAAACTCATATAATTTTTAATATATAATTCATCAGAATCATATTTGCCATAATTTAAATGTAAATTCAACCAATCATATTTAATTCCAGCTTCATATAAATAATAAGAATAACTATTTGGAACAGCATTCATGAAATCTGACTCATTAGAATTTTCTCCTATAATAAAACTTTGTGTAAAAGAATCATTTTGATAATCTAATTTAATTTTACGAGTTGTTGATATAATCTTTTTCATATCTAAATTATCAACTGTAAAAAAAACATCGTTACTTAAATAAGCCCCAAATGAAAAGTTTTTAAAGTCAAATTTATAATTAAAAAAATAATCACTAATCCCATTATAGTCATCAATGCCAATCTCTAAACTATGTTTGTTAATAAAACTTTTTAAAGCTAACGATAGATGATGGTAGTTATTATTTAGAAAAAACTGTTCTAAATCCTGATCATCAGAATCAGAGATAGTATACTTGTAATTAGATTTAAATTCTAAATGAGTAATTCCAAAAATATAGTTTATTAATAATGTATTCCAATTTGTTTCTGATAAGTATTGAATTGGATTCCCCGAATAAAACCTATTATAGTTAGAAATCTGCGAATTAAAATGATTTAAAATAGTCATACCCGGAATTCCTTTATACTTCATATAAAGTTTACTACTAAAGGATTCTATTCCCCTATTACTATCAGAAGATTCAAGATATGTAAGCACATCATCCTGGTTATACATGTATCCAACATCTAATTCCAAATTTTCTGTATTTTTATAAAAAGAAGTAATAAATTTTTGACTATAATTATTTCCATAAATTGATTTTGATTCTCCTTGAACCAAAACATTAACATCTTTCCTTAAATATGTTTTTAATGCAACACCTGTATCGTAGTAACGATTACTATGGTCCTGAATAATTGATAACTGACTCATTGATGTAGTATCTGTTTTATTTAAAAAGATTTGTTTCGGGATACTGTTGAGTATAGGATACATCATGCTACCATCAATTTTAAAATTCAAATATTCAGAATCATTCATCCTATAGGGATGATATTTATCAAATAGATAACCTGTTTTATTATGAGATTCTAAATCAAGATATATTGAATTGGAGAATAAATCATCACTAAGATAATTAATATCTAAATTATCAACTGAAAATAAGAAAGATAATGAACAAAATATTACTAATCTATTAATGTTCAAGAATTTTATTAGATTTACTTTTTGGCAGACAATATTGAACTATTCCTACATTTAATGAATGGATAAGAAAACTAAAAATAACGGTAGACATAAGAGTATTTTTAAAAAATGGTATTGCTGCAATATAACATACAACCAAGCCTTCTAATGAATAAGTATAACCACCAGAAAGCCAAACACCAAAATTACTAATTATAAAAAATACAATGGAGCTTAGAATAGAGTAGAAAAATATATTAGAAATATTATTCTTAATAAGATATCCAATCATACAAATAATTAATATAGAAAAATAAACCCAAGGAGCTGTAATATGAGAACCTATAAATAAATCTGACACTAACATAATAGATATCGGAATTAAAACAATAAATCTATTTTTTATATACAACCCTGATAGAAGAGCTATAGATAAAATAGGTGTAAAATTAGGAACATGGGCAATAAGTCTTGAAACCACACCTAAAATGATAAATAGAGTGCATAATACATAATTCATAATTGTTATTCTTTTCATATTTTTTATTGTCTCCATGATTGGTATAATTTAATCAAATCAGTCTAATTCTTAAAGCGATTATTCATCACTGCTAATATTACCAAGTGATATGAGATGTTTTACAAAATGAATATTCTTATCATACTTAGTATTATTCAATAATATACATTGTTTGAAAAAATCCTTATCATCGTCATCTATCTGATTACAATCATTTAATACGTTTGATAATAAATTAATTCCTAAAATATCCACATTAAATTCCTTTCCATTTTTAGATATGGTAAACAAATCATCATTATAATAGTCTATATAACCGATATTCATCAATAAAATACATATGCTAATCCTATCATTATCAATGTCGTTATAGTAACTACTAATAGTATGATGTATTTTAAATAATAAAGATGTATACTTTAATAATCCTCCTCTTGAAAAAAAATTTTCTTTATCAATTGGAATTTTTTCAATCTTTGAATTATGAAGATTATATATTTTAATTAAAAATTTTGAATATTTTATAGGTAAGGACCTAATCTTATCCAATATATACTTTTTATTTTTTTTTGTGGATGCAGAATCACTTCCTAAAATCAATGAATTTGAATAGCCATATTCTAAATAGAAATTATCATTTACAACATTAATAGACTTAATATTCAATTCATTTGTATTATTAAATTCTATAATAGATCCTTTGACAGCAACAATATCATTTTTAATAAAATTATTTGAAAAATGTTTAGCATGACTCCATATTTTTGCTCGAATTCTACCAGTTGAGTCTTGTAAAATCAAGTCAATATAAGAATCACCTAACCGCGTTTTTTTCATATACTTATCTTTACATAAGTAGAAACCTGAGATATTTTGCCCAACTCTAAAATTTTTTATTGGAAATAATTTTATTTTTTTCACTATACTGAAATCTATTTTTTAATTTTCTTAACAAATAGTTGATGGATATGTTTAACAATTTTATACCCATATTTTTTTGCTATGTTATCTTGTAATTGCTCCAGTTCCTCAGAATAAAACTCAATAATGTCATTATTTTCTATATCAATCATATGGTCATGATGTTCTGTGAAAAGTTTATTTTCATATCTTGCTACACCATCATCTAAAATTAATTTTCTAGCAAAATTATACTTTACAAGTATATCTAAAGTTCTATAAACAGTAGCTCTTGATACCTTGCTTCCATTTTTATTAATCAATCCAATGATATCTTCACAATCAAAGTGACCTTCATTAGTCAGCAATGTTTTAAATACTAAAAACCTTTGATGGGTAAACTTTAAATTTTCTTTTCTTAATGCATCTCTAAAATTGTCAATATACTTTGATTTTAATTTCATTCTATAACCTCGAGGTTAGCATATTTATAAATTAACTTCTTTCTAACATTATTAAAAAATAATATTGTTACTTTTGAATTAAGACCACTGCCCTCTATCCTTTCAACTTTTCCTTTTCCAAATATTTTATGATTAACTATCTGATTCTTTTTTATTAAGCATTTATCACTCATACTATTACTATATTTCACATTATTTTCAAATTCTTCATCTTGATTTGGCATATCTATTAAGATATCTGGGACTTCATCAATAAAGCGTGATCTAAACGAAGGGATTGGTTCACTACCAAATCTTCTTCTTGATTTTGCATAGCTTAAAGTAACTTTATTTTGTGCTCTTGTTAATCCAACATAGAACAAACGTCTTTCTTCTTCAATATTTTCATCTTCAAATAATCTTTCAATAGGGAATAGTCCTCTCTCCAATCCCAGAATATAGACATAATCAAATTCTAATCCCTTCGATGAATGGATTGTCATCATAGTAATTTTATCATCACTATCATCCCAGGAATCAATATCTGTGAATAATGAAACTTCCTCAAGATAACCACTTAGAGATGGATTCTCATTATTATTTTCATATTCTACAATACCAGATATACATTCTTCTATATTAGACCATCTTTCTTCTGACTCTACCGTATTTTGACTTTTATAAAATTCTTTTAATTTAATTTCAGTTAATAAATCTTTAATAATAATAGATGGTGCCTCTTTAGCAGAACGTTTAGTGTAAGATTTAATCATTTTACAAAATGAATTCAGTGCTATGAATTGTTTTTTCCCAACAAGCGTTTTATCAAAATTACTTAACGATTCAATAACATTATCTGAATCTAAAATTTTATGTATCTTATCAATAGTAGTTTTCCCAATACCTCTTATTGGAAAGTTTATAATTCTATTAAAACTTACCGTATCGCATGGATTAACAATGAATCTCATATATGCTAAAATATCTTTAACTTCTTTTCTATCATAGAACTTAACACCTCCAACAATATTATATAGGATTCCATTCTTAATCAAGACATCTTCAATAGCCCTGCTTTGGGCATTTGTTCTATATAAAATGAGAAATTTACTGTAGGATATATTATCAGCATTTTTAATTCTTGACATATCCTTAACAACCCTAAAAGCTTCATCTCTTTCATTATAGGCAGTTATAATACTTATTTGATCACCTTTTATATTTTTTGTCCATAATTTTTTATCTGCTCTATTTTTATTTCTGGATACTACAGACCAAGCAGCATCTAAAATATTTTGCGTAGATCTATAATTTTCTTCAAGTTTAACTATTTTTGCTTTTTTATATGTATTTTTAAAATTCAGAATATTGCTTATATCAGCACCTCTCCAACCATAAATTGATTGATCATCATCTCCTAC
>CAYOTG010000014.1:0-11372 GCA_964406825.1 uncultured bacterium | reverse complement strand
TTCAATATTATCTAATAGATTAAGTTCATTAACAAAAACAACATTATCAGGAATGACTGATTCTAATATTTCAATGCCTCTATCAGATAGATTATCTCCATTATCATTATCTCCTCCCATGGAATAGGCTATACTTTTTTTATTAAGAATTTTTTGGTTATGAAGAAAGTTTTCAATAATAGGCCATGATAATTCTTCTCTATTTGCACCCCAAGAAGATGAACCTGCCGAAGATATAATAATTGGCGTAATATTCATGGTTTCACAAACTGACAAGAAAGCTATATTTGCACCAGGAAAAGATCCTGTCATAGAAACAGCTATGGTATCACCATTTTGAATTTCAGCTTCATAAAAAAAATCTACAAATATTGCTGAAAAATTGGGATGTGTTGTTAACAGTTTTGATTTTACCATTGAACTGTCATAATCCTGTATAGTCGTAATTGAACTATTATTTGTACCTATTAATCCTGTATCATAAATATCAAGCTTGGATTTTTTTAATGAAAAATTTTGGTTTAAAGCTGATAGACATTGTTGCATTTTTTCTGATGATTGTACTTTATGCTGGAAACCCAATCTTTTGATTTTAGTCTCTGAATTTACGGCAAGATAAACCATGCAAATATTAAATAAAGCTATGAAAAACAAGGTGCTTGTTTTTTGTATCTGAGGTCTAAACATATAAAATCCTATACTGATCCATGTAATATAAATACATCATAAATAAATTGACTATACTTGCAACAATTAATATAACAGAGATAGTCCTAATAACTCCTTGCCTATCCATCCATGAAGCAATTAATCCTGGTATGATATAGCCTATATATTCTAATTCTGTCCAATTATCATTTATCATAATTTGGAAACCCGTAATATCAAGAATTAATCTTAGTAAATATCCAAATAAGAAACCTAATAACAAACATAGTATTAATCGTCTTCTACCATAAATCAACATAAACTTTGATAAAAGTAATACAAGAGAATATGTTATAAGGCTAATTAAAAATGTTGTTATCACCATTAAAGGATTGTGTAGATATAAAGCGAAGTATCCTGGAACTATAATGCCACCAGCCATCACACCAATAGTTTCTGTTAAGAACAAACTAATAACCATACCCATTCCAATGGCTATATAGGTATAATTATAAGGAGTTCCATATAAAAAATCCATTATGTATATTCCTTAAGTTGATTAATAAATTTTTCTCCCCAATCAACAATATTACCAATACCTAATATATAATAATCATTTAAATTAGTAATACAATCAACTAATTCATTTGGAGTAGATGACATATCAAATATTATAACTTTATTTTTATCAATTTTATAATTATTTAATATAGATTTAATATTATCAGCTCTAACAATAAATAAATCAGGTTTAATATCATTTAAAACTAACTCCATTAATTGAATAGTTCTATATCTTCTATCATTTCGGGTATTTAGGAAAATACAACTTTTATTATTAAATCGTTCATTTATAAGATTCCAAACCATTTTTGTTGAACTTGGATCATTAGCAGCAAAACCACTTATAAATTTACATTTATTTTTTTTGTTTTCTATATCCCAAATAAACAATGAACCAGGATCAGGAATAGTTTTCAACATTCCTTTTAATGCATCATCCTTGTTAATGCCTATCGATAAACATACTTTTAAAGCTAAAGCTATATTTTCAGGATGTTCAATAAATGGAAATTTTATCAAATATTCTTTTTTAATATCAGTTGTATTAGATTGTTCAATAATAGAATTTCTTGTTTTAGCTATAGTTTCTAAAGGTCCAATAGTTTGATGTTCTGCTGTTATTATTTTTGAATTAAATGGAATTGTATTAGATAAAGAATAAGCTATTTCTTTATTTGTTGTACCCATTTCATCTAAATGGTCTGGTCTTACATTTGTTATAACGCCTAATGTAGATTTAACAATAGACTGTTCAGATGCCCATTGATATTGAGGGTTAACAGCCATACATTCAATAACTAATACATCAGGTTTTTTCTTAGAAAAATAACGAATTAATTTTATTTGTTCTCCAATAGAAGCACTACGTAAGCGATGAATTGCTACATCTTTTCCATATTCATTGATAATTCTTGGGGTGGTGCCTGTGGTTTTCGCTATTGTTTTTAAATTTCCACCTCTAAGTCCTGCTGCAATTAAACGTGTTACACTTGATTTTCCACGTGTACCATTTACATGGATTCTTACAGGTATATTACTTAATGCTTTTTGATGAAAATAATTTTCGAATAATCCGAAGATTATGAATATTGTAACTAATACTAATAAGGTTGTAAGAATAGGATCCAATAGGATGAAATAATTTATGTATTAAGTATATATTGAATAACTTGTATAACATCTAGTATTGTGATATTTCCATCACCATCCATATCTGATATATAAACACCCATTGAAGGTAGCAATTCAAGTACTAAAATATGATTAACTATAACAACTACATCCAGTACATTAACCTCTCCATCTTGATTTGAATCACCCATTAAAGTTTCAATTGGATTCCTAGTTGTTATAAATATTGCTTTATTATCAGATAAAGTCATTGCTGCTGTAGGATATTCATTATTAAAAGTGTACTGAAGTCCTATTGTTGATAAATGATTTTCTATACCTATAGTTGCATATCCTCCATGAGTATTGCCCCAACCCGATAAATTGCCATTAGAGGTGTTATTAAAATCTTTATATTGTAATAATATTTCATTATCGCCTGTAGGTGTTAAATTTGTATTGTCAAATAAAATAACCTGAAATGTTTCAGATGAATTGTTATTATAAGTTCTCATGTCTGACCATTCTATTATCACATAATTATCACCAATATATTTATATATTTCTCCATTGCTAGAAGTTTTTAAATCATCCCAGAAAACAGCCAGCATAGGAGAAGGACCTCCTGCACCTGGTATCGGATAATTCCTGAAGGATTCTAAAGATGATTCTCCAAATGCTATCCAACCATTAGTATTTACTGTTATTCTATCATACTCTATACCATAAAACTTAAAATCAAAAGGAAGCATAACAATAGCAGAACTATTATTTATATTATTGCCATCACCATTATCAGATAAATTTAAATCAATACCATCGCCACCAAAATCATTATCAATTTCAATCCACTCATAAATTGGAGCTAAATTATATCCTAAATCTCCAGAATCATATATATAATATCCATGATTATCTGGACCCAAAGGATCTGTAACTGTTACATGCCCAACTTGAATATTAAAAACAATTGTCTGGTCATATCCATTTGAACTCGATAATCTTGCATTAATTGCTAAACTTGAACCATTTATTGTATTTCCATTAATAAATAATCTAATTGGATTGATCAATGAAGATTCACTTGTAGAGCCTGCATTGATTGTACCAAATTCTGCAAAAGGCTGAAGAACATCAATGAGTGAACCCGATGGTAAAATTTCTATAACAACATCGTTTAAAGATATTGATCCCGCATTAGCTAGATGAATGGATAAATCACCAATTTCTCCAGGATTCAATTCAAAATTATCTAAATATTGAATATGATCAACAACAAGAAGACCTGCCTTTAAATCAATAGGAACGATTGATTCCCAAGTACCATTATTATTAGATATAGATAATCTAAGATTTAAATCTTCATTATCAAGAGCATCTGATGAAACCTCTATAATATAGTTACTATTACTATATGCTAATGCACCGGGTGATACATTGTCATATTGACCAATACCATATATGATATTAACGACTTCAGAATCAGATGTTAGAATACCTACTAAATCATTTTCTAAACTACCTCCATAATTGATTACAGGCAATGACAAATATACAACTTCACCAGAGTTTAATTCTCCATCTCCATTACCAGTTGTCACATCATTATTTTCATCAATCACAGAGATATTGTTTATATCCAAGTTAATATTAGAATTTGGTTGGGTAATTTGAAATGATTCCTCTATTGGTATACAATCTTTCTTTGTAACTGTTAAATATACTTCTCCTTCAGATTCATAATCCAATAATATTGTTGCTTCTCCTTGATTATTAGTTAACACTGAAGTGAAAATTTCATCATCTCCCTTTAGAAGGGTAACTAAAGCATTTTCAATAGCCTGATTGTTTCCATCTGTTATAGTAACATCTATAAAATTTGTACCCCATGAAACTGTATTATTAAATTCAGCATTAATTTCAGTTGGGGTATCTGTCCATAGATGTAACCCTGGATCTCCCATTAAATTTAACCAATGAGAAAATATAGAAACTTTATTACTAGGATCTGAAGGATAGGTCCAATATAATGATAATCTTCCATTTGCTACTGCAGCACCAGCTGTTTTTAAATCTTTAGGGAAAATTCCATCAAATATTCCCATAGACATTATATTATTAAAGAGAGTATGTGTACCTGTTGTAGCTGTACCAACTGCAGCCACAGCACCTTTAGGGTTACTTACACTGCCTGCTCTAAGAAGATCTTCACTCAAAGCAGTATAATTAAAATCTCCTGTCCCACATGTAATAAATGATGCAAATGGCGTCATATATCCATTATTGGCTCCATTAATTTCACTACTTCCAAATCCACTTGCACCATAATACCCTCTATAACTCATATACAGAGTACCATCTTCTAATTCATTTTCAAGCCAGTTATCATAATTACCATTTCCAAAATTAGTATTAATATCCTCAAAACCATATACATCTAAAATATTTTCAATATATTCGCCAGTAATCATTGTAGAATTTCCTGAAGATGAAGGATCCCCAACTATAGAAGATTTTTCATACCAATCTGTACCAGTTTGGCTTATATAAGTTGCTTTTTCATAAGCTAATGTTTTATTCAATACATTTGATAAATCACTACTTGAATTAACAGAAATTCTACCAATAAAAACCTCTGGAAGCAAATCGGAGCCATCTAACTGACAATAGGGAAAATCTCCAGCCCCATTATAACCAGACCAGCCTTCTGTATAATATCCAATAGAATAGCTCCCACCCGTATCTCCAATTAAGCCTACAATTTCAGGTGGATTTTCCCAATTATCATATGCATCTTGAATATAATTTTTAACTGAGACTGTACCTGAACCACCTATTTCACCTGTTGAGACTGCATTAACCACATATCCTCTCTTGTGCCTCCACTCTAATAAATCTTGTACATAAGGATGATCCATTGAAGATCCACCACATATATATAAAATAGAAGGAGACTGGTAGACCTCATCTCGACTAGAACGTTCGTAGTTAATTATTAAACTTTCATATAAAGGTTCGAATGCTCTTGATAACTTAATTTCCTGATAATCCAAATTTAGATTGGATGATATTTCATTAATATTAATTTCAACACCTTCAAATGTTACCAACTCTTTTGTTTCAAGATTATATGTAAATGGAATAAAAGTTATTTGTCTAACGACTATTCCCCTAAAGACCATAGGCTCTGATATAATTAAGTTATTATTTGGGAATATAGCCTCATCATTGATACCGTAATCTGAATCAATAAAATTCTGGGTATCACTATAATCAACAATTTGCGAGATTGTATTAGAGACAGAAAATCCAACTTCTATATCTATATCATTTTTAATTTGATAAAATGTACTCGATACAGATATTTCTCCGCTATCAAGAGATTTTTTTATATCATTATAATAAACTTCTTCTAAAGAAAGCTTATTACGAGAATTGTCCACTTTTTCAAAAAAAGATTGTGAAAACAGAGAAACTGAGAACGCTAGAAATAATAGATATAGTTTAAAAATTTTATTCATTTAATTTATCCTTCATTAATAAAGATTAATAATAAGTATAATAAAAAGACCCTTTAATTTAATAAAGAATCTTTGTATCAACTTGTAATTTTAATAAAAAAAAATATGTTATAAAAATACTTTACATGTTGTTACATTTAGGACTAAAAGTTATACTAAAAAAAACAGTAAATTAAGTGATATTCTTTTTTATTGTAAAAACATATAGGAGAAGTGAAAATGATAAATAAAATCAAACAAAAAGTTCAAGAAGGATTTACTTTGGTAGAAATTCTTATTGTGGTAGTAATTGTTGGTATATTAGCAACAATTGCAATTCCAGCATATTTTAGCTATGTAGAAAGAGCTTATGCTTCTGATGCTAAAACTCAAATTAAAACTTTATTAGAAGAATGCAAAATCTGGAAAACAACACATGAAGATTTCCCTGCTGATGTTCAGGAAATGATTGATGAGGGATTTGGAAATATTCAGTCATCTACACTCAGAAAATGGGCATTTGAAATAGATTTACAACAAAGTACTGAAGGTGGTTCAGATTTAGAAGGAAGCATTAATGCAACCAGCTTAGAAGATATGCCAGGTGGCCCTGATAAAAAAGTGTGCTTTGATGTCGAAACCGGTGAATTTACTGGATACGGTACAAAAGAAGAATGCGCTAGTTAACTCTAGAATAAACCAAATTTTATAAATATGAGTACTTCTATTAAAGATATGCTATCTTATGCATTGGATGCTGGCGCATCTGATTTACATCTCAGTGTAGGTTCTATCCCAATGGTTAGAATTCATGGTGAGATGAAAAAACTACAACTTCCTATTCTAGATATCAAAAAGATGGAAGATATCAAAAGCACTATACTGAATGATAATCAAAAAAAAATATTCGAAGAAAAACTTGAAATTGATTTTTCAACAGCTTTAGAAAATAAAGGAAGATTTCGAGTTAACTTTTTCCATCAAATAAATGGAATGTCTGCTGTGTTTAGAGCTATCCCTTCTGAAATCAAAAGTTGTCAAGAGCTAGGAATTCCTCCTATCATGAACCAACTATCTATGAAGAATAAGGGCCTGGTATTACTTACAGGGCCTACAGGAAGCGGTAAATCTACAACTTTAGCGGCTATGATTGATCATATAAATGATAATAAAAATAACCACATAATTACTATAGAAGATCCTGTCGAATATTTTCATAATTCTAAAAATTGTATGATTAACCAACGTGAATTAGGCCAGTCAACACATTCATTTGCTAATGCGATAAGGTCAGCCTTAAGAGAAGATCCTGATGTTATTTTAGTAGGAGAAATGAGAGATTTAGAAACGATTCAGCTTGCTTTAACAGCTGCAGAAACAGGGCACTTAGTTTTATCTACCTTGCATACTTCAAGCGCTGTTAAGACAATAGATAGAATAATAGATGTATTCCCTGCTGGCCAAAAATCGCATATAAGGTCCATGCTTTCAGAAAGCTTATTGGCAGTAATAGCTCAAAAACTTCTTCAAAATAAAAATGGCAGAGTTCCGGCTTGTGAGATTATGATAGCAAATTCAGCTGTAAGAAATTTAATAAGAGAAGATAAAATATATCAAATACCTTCTCTTATACAAGGGGGAAGTCAGGATGGCATGCAAACTCTTGATCAAGATTTACAGAGATTATTACATCAAGGACTCATTGAAAGATCTGAAGCAATAAAAGTTGCAGAAAATACTGAAGTTTTTGAAAAGGGTGTTTTCTAATGTATAAGTTTATTAATAAATATTATAAAATCAATCAATCAGGTTTTACATATATAGAAGCAATTATATCTATCACTTTAACACTTGTCGCTGCAGGAGCAATTTCATTTGGTGTTGGAAAAGCTGTTCGAACCTATAAATCGATTTATTTAAAAGAAAGAGCTATAGAAGAACTAATAAAATATACGGAAGAATATAGAATGATGGTAGCTTACGGGGAAAAACCCTTGCCTGGGAAACAACCAAGGAATGGGCATAAAGTCATCCTTTATAATCCAGCTAAAGAAAAAACTCTTGGAACAGATTGGGGTGAAAGAGCGGAGATAGTCGAAGGTACCTTATTTCACATTATTACTAATAGATCTAATGAGACAGCTGGTGAACAATCTGGATACTACAATGTAAAAACATGGATTGAATGGGAAGATCAATATATTGGAAATAAATCCTTTAAACACTTAGCTTTTGAAGTTAATCAAGCAATACTAACAAAAAATTAGCATGCTAATAAATAAAAAATATATTACAGGATTCACTTTAATAGAAATGCTAATCTCTATGTTAATAACAGCAATGGCTACAGCAATGATGATGTTCGTCTACAATGAATCCCAAAAAAAATTTTTAAACGATAGTATGGAACTTGACATTGCTGTATACTGTGATAGAGCTGTGAAAGAGATATCAAATATAGTTAATGATGTTACTACAGAAGTTCAACAATTGGCTGACTGGGATGGTAACAATTCTTATAAATTAACATTTTATGATGTAGACAAAAATGGTATTGGGTCTGATAGAGAGATAACTATAAGATTAAGTAGAACCAATGGATTTGCTATAAAAGAAGGTAATACAGATGTAACAAACACAATATTTGACGGTGTTTTAATCAATGGAGGATCAATTAATTTTGGAACAAAAGACCCTAATACATTAACAACATATGTTATTCATGAATGGGGCATAGATAATTTAACTGCAGATTCTCTATATCATCATATAAATCCATCAAAAACCAGCGCGATGTCAACTTCTTCATATGAAATTTGGATGGAAATAGAAATTCAAACTGAAGAAAGTGGAGACTTTGGAAATGAGGCATTATATAAATATAAAAAATATTCAACTCGGTCATTTTCTCCAGGTCTTTATTTAAGAGAAAAAAGCAAACATACTCAAAGTGATATTTAATTTGCGCATGAATACAAAATATCAAAAGATAATTATATCTGGCATGTCACTTCCTATTGCAATGATGTTTACATTAGGAGGATCAGGAATTCTTTATGCTTTTTATAATCAATTGTATGCTAGAAATTGGAACACCAACTATAAAATTGCAAAATATAAAGCTAAATTAAATGCTAATTCTGGCATAGCTCATGCTATGGCAAATTATCTTTATCGTAGAGATTTTCTTAGTATAGCAGATTCAATTGAAAACAGAGTTCTTGTTGATAATATTTACCCTGAACGTTTAAATGAAGGTGAATCTATTGCTCCTAACCCAAAAAATATGGGAAAATATCTTGTTTATCCATATAAAGAGTATAATTCTGAAGTTTCTAAAATGAATCCAAAAGCTTGGTCAGAAGGTCAAGCCCCTATAAAGAATCTATATAATAATATTATTATTGTTAAAGATACTGTTAATATTGAATTAACAACTGCATCTTCATTATCTGATTTTTTATATCTAACAAATTCAGAAAAGGCTGGTGGTGCTCCATTTGTATTCAATGGATATCCTGCATTTAATAATAGAAGAGAAGTTAATTTTGGATCTGGAGATTCATTTAATCAACTCTGGCCAGGGGGTGAAACAGTATGTGACGTTGATATCAAAACAAATGGACAATTTGTGATGAGTGATTTTGGATGTCCTACATTTAATAATACTGTTACTCTTATGGAAGATGATGAAGGCAATGTTAGCTTCCCTGATCTTGGAATATGTAATGAAAATCAAGTATTTCAAGGAGATCCTCCGCTTGATACTCTAAAAGCAACTTGTTTACCTCCGGATGGATATGAAGAAATGAAACATGCAATCGAAAATACTAATGATCATATCTTATTGGATGCAACAACAAAATTAAATTGGCAACCCACATATTTCGCAAGAGATACTCTTATTATGACAGATATAGAATTTTTTACAGAAAATGGTGGTGGTGTCAAAGTTAAACAATGGTGGTACCTTATGCCTCCTTATCTAAACACGACTATGGAAATGCCATTTGTCTTTGGATCAGCCTTAAATTCACCTGGCTATACATGCACAGAAACTAACTTATATAATTGTGATAAATACACTGAATCAATGAGAGAGTTCCATAGTAAAAATGTTTTATCAAATGGGACTGATTCTTTTATTAATTCTATTGTTCAAGGAACATATGGATTCCATCATTATGATATTCCTAATATTCATGCTGGGGGAACCGCATGGACATCTCAATTAAATGATAATCATCTCTTACCTGAATATCAGCAGGATGGATTTATCAAGTATTATTGTAATGGTAGACCAACTGCAATATATGTTAAGGGTGGCCCTGTTAGAGTTCATGGAACCTACAAGGGACAATACACAGTAGTTACAGATGAATATACGACTTATAATAGACATGCATGGGGATCTAATTTATCTGCACAATCTGGTGGAGCAAGACTGGATACATTATGGAATAATATATGGATTATTGATGATATAAGAAATTCAGATGCATCATGGAATGGTAGTTTGTTAAGTGCTCAACCTGATGAAGTGAATGATCTTGGATGTGAAGGAGGATCTGCTAATGTTTTAGGCTTAGTATCTGGAGCGAATGTATATGTTGCCAATACTCCTGAGAATGGAGCAAAAAATAATACTTGGGGACAAGATATTCATATTCATGCTCATATTATAGCTTTTAATGAATCATTTGCAGTACAATATTGGCAAAATACAGTAAGCACTACAGGATATACATATAGCAACCCTCCATATGGAGATGGGCAGGGAGTACCTCGATATGGTACTGGTGGAACAACTGACTATAGAGGAACTATATATCTATGGGGTGGTATAGTTCAAAAATACAGAGGCTATACAGTTAGAAATAATCCAGGTCCATATCCTACAAATGATATCGGCATGGATAAAAACTATAACTTTGATTGTAATTTAAAGTGTAATTTCCCTCCATTATATCCAGAGAATATAGAGTCATCAAATTGTGGTGACATGCAAGAAGAGGAAAAAAAATACAACGTATATAAATATTTTTAGTTCATGAGTATAGGCATCGATATAGGCAAATATAAAATCAAAATTGTTGAATTAGCATCAAATGGCAACAACATAGAAATTCAAAAAATGGGTTCATTTGATGTTTTTGAAAATATAAATAAATTTGATTTAGAAAAAATTTCCAGATCACAACTAGAAGCATCTGTATATGATTTAGCTCAAAAACTAAGTATAAATACAAAAAAAGCTAAAGATGTAGTCTCATCAATATCGGGCTCTATGGTTGATATAAGAGAAATTGTAACTCTAGATATGGCTGATCAGGAATTATCTGTATCCTTAGAATTGGAAGCAAAAAAACATATTCCTCTTGATGGAACAGATGCTATTATTGATTATCACCATTTAGGGGTCAATAATAAAGAAATAGATAAAATCAATATATTGTTAGCTTCTACAACTAAAAATATTATAAAAGAACATGCAACACTAATTAAAAATGCAGGATTTAAACCAAATATATTTGATAGTGATCCTATTGC
>CAYOTG010000013.1:0-11815 GCA_964406825.1 uncultured bacterium | reverse complement strand
CTCAACGTATGTTTAT
Organism: uncultured bacterium; assembly: GCA_964406825.1. GTDB lineage: Bacteria > Fidelibacterota > Marinisomatia > SCGC-AAA003-L08 > D37C17. Next base: position 11,799 of record CAYOTG010000013.1, on the reverse strand, counting down.
TGGTTTAAAACATGATGATGATGAAAAAAAAGAAACAGAAATTGGAAACCCAAATGCAAATAATTTTGAGTTTTATATTAATCCTCAGATAGATAGCTGTTCAAAAAAATCAACTCAAGAAGGCGAAGAAGGATGTTTAAGTATCCCTGAAATTCGATTGGTAGCAGAAAGGTTTGATAAAATTAAAGTTAGATACTTTAATGGGGATGGTAAAAAAGTTAAAAAACCATTATCTGGATTTATATCCATACTTTTTCAGCATGAATTGGACCACTTAGATGGAAAATTAATGTTTGAAAATAAAAAAATTAAACGAGTATATAGAATTTCAGATAATACAAATATTGATATTCTATATTCCAAGCTAATTAAAGAACTATCAGATTTTTAAATAAAAAGAAGGCTAATTAAAATACTATAATTATTATAAATTAAACATCTAAATGAACGAATTATTTGATAATAATATTACCCTTGATCGTGATGCGCATATTTATAAATTAGCATCTCAGCCTGATTTAGAATTTATAAGTGCTACTACTTTTGTTAGTCAATTTTTTGAAAAATTTGAAGCTGAAAAAATTGCTAATAGGCTTGTAAAGTCTAGTCCTAAATATATGGGCATGACAGTTCAGGATGTACTTCAGCTATGGAGAGATTCTGCAGACCATGGTACTATCGTACATGAACAAATTGAAAATCATATTTTAAATCACACATCATTAACGGAACGTAAAGCAATTCATGGAGTTAATTGGTTAAAAAAGTTTCGAATGAAATCAGATTTTGATATTTATCCTGAAGTTATTATCTATAGTGAGGAACTTGGAATATCAGGCACAATTGATTTACTTTTATTTGATAAACGAAATAATACATATCTTATTATGGATTGGAAAACATCTAAGGCAATTAGTACAAAATCTTACGGTGGGAAAAAAGGTATTAAACCTGCAACATCAGATATAGAAGATACTAAATTTAATCTCTACGCATTACAATTATCATTATATAGCTACCTCTTGGAAGAATATTATGGATTAAAAATCAGTCAGCAATTAATTCTTCATTTACAAGATGAAGAGTGTGTTGGTATACATGCACCTTATATGAAAAATAGTATTATAAAAATGATACAAACACTATAAAGGATAAAAAAATGAGTTTTATTAAAGGACTAAATGATATAGAAAATAATATTAAACTTCAAAAATATGAGGGTAAAAATCTAACGGTTAATAAACCTGAAACATTAGAATCTTTAGATGCCTCATCATCTAGAATGCGGATTTGTTTTTTAGATTTAGAAACAACAGGACTTGATAAAAAAGAAGATAAAATAATAGAAATAGCTATTAAATGCATTGAAATCACAAAAGAGAGTGGTCAGGATATTGCTGTCATAGACTCCTATGAATCGCTGCAAGACCCTGGGTGTCCAATCCCTGAAATATCTACACAAATTAATGGTATCACAGATGAAATGGTCCAAGGGAAATCTATTGATTGGGCTTATGTAGAAAATATATTAAATAAATCTCAACTTATTATTGCACACAATGCTCAATTTGATAGATCTTTTATGGACTTAACATTACCCCTATCAAAAAATAAAATATGGGCTTGTTCTATTAATGATATTGATTGGGATGAGAGAGGATTTAAATCATTTAAACAAGAATTGCTCTGTATATGGCATGGGTTTTATTATGATTCGCATAGAGCAATGATAGATGTTGATGCACTTATTCATCTATTAACTCATTCAAGTTATGCTAATAATAAACCCATAGTAGAATTGATTCAAAATGCAAAAAAATCTATTTGTAGAATAGAGGCAACATTTGCAAAATTTAAATATAAAAACTTATTGAAAAAAAGACAATATAAATGGTATAATGCAGATAGTGGTAATCGAGATGATAATGCTTGGTATAAATTAATTAATCATGCAGATATAGAATCTGAAAGAGAATGGCTAACTGAGAATGTTTATAATGGAAATTTTCAAGGTCGTTTTATTGAAGTTACGCTAATAGATAAATATAAAAATTAATTATAGGGTGGTTTTATTATTATAATTTTTACTAAATTTATACATGCAAATTAATAGTAATATTTTGTTTAAAATAGCTCCGCAAAAGGAGCTATTTTTTTATACAGCAAAATGAAAAGTATTCCTGCTAAATTAATTCTTAATAATGGAAAAATTTTCAAGGGCTATTCTTTTGGTAACATAGGTACTACAATAGGAGAAGTATGCTTTAATACTGGAATGACTGGTTATCAGGAAATTTTAACAGATCCCTCATACTGCGGACAGCTTGTTACTTTCACATACCCCCACATAGGAAATTATGGAATTAATGAAGAAGATATTGAAAGTAGTAAAATTCAAGCTTCTGGTTTAATCATAAAAGAAGGATCTCCTATCGTATCAAATTTCAGGGCGACAGATTCATTAGAAAATTATTTAATAAAAAATAAAATTGTGGGTATCCAAGGCATTGATACCAGAGCTTTAACCCGAATATTAAGAGATGAAGGCTCAATGAATGGTATTATTTCTAGCGAAAAAATATCCGTATCACAATTAAAAAAAGAACTTGATTCTCATCCAGATATGAATGGAATGGATTTAGTAAAAAAGGTTACTTGCAAAAAAGCGTATAATTGGAATAAAACAAATAAGATGTATAAAATCGCTGCGATTGATTATGGTATTAAATATAATATTTTAAGATTAATAGAAAATGAAGACTGCCATATAAAAATATTTCCTGGGGACGTCTCTGCAAATAAAATTAAACAATTTAAACCCGATGGCATTTTTCTTTCAAATGGACCAGGAGATCCTGCTGCAGTAAGCTATGCAATCCAAACTATACAAGATTTATTGCAAACTAAAATACCAATTTTTGGAATCTGTTTAGGGCATCAAATATTAGCCCTAGCATTAGGAGCAAAAACATACAAACTGAAATTTGGCCATCGTGGATGTAATCATCCTGTAAAAAATTTAGCATTAAATAATATAGAAATAACAAGCCAAAATCATGGTTTTTCTATAGATTCTGATAATATCCCTAATGAATTTACTGTAACACATACAAGTTTAAATGATGGAACGATTGAAGGAATTAAATGTATCAAACATCCTGCATTTAGCGTACAATATCATCCTGAATCAAGTCCAGGCCCACATGATTCTAGATATTTATTTAAACAATTTATAAACATGATGAAAAAATATAAAAATGCCAAAAAGAAATGATATAAATTCAATATTAATTATAGGAGCAGGGCCTATTATCATTGGGCAGGCATGTGAATTTGACTATTCAGGGACACAGGCCTGTAGAGCCTTAAAAAAAGAAGGTTATAAAATTATTCTAATTAATTCTAACCCTGCAACAATTATGACAGATAAAAATATAGCTGATGCAACATATTTAGAACCCATCACGGTAGAAGCTATAGAAGAAATAATTAAAAAAGAAAAACCTGATGCTATACTACCTACTGTTGGAGGACAAACAGCCTTAGATGTTACTATTAAATTACATGATAAAAAAATATTAGATAAATATAATATCGAATTGATTGGAGCCAATGTTGACGCTATACAAAAAGCTGAAAACAGAGAAATTTTTAAATCTTGTATGGATAAAATTGGAATACCAACAGCTAAGGGAGGATTTATAAAGTCAACTCAAGAAGCCCTTAAGATGGTAGAGGTAATTGGATTCCCTATTATCATTAGGCCTTCGTTTACATTAGGAGGAACAGGCGGTTCAACTGCATATAATATTGAAGAATTCGAAGAACAGGTTGAAATTGGATTAAGGGCAAGCCCTATTCATGAAGTACTCATTGAAGAATCTCTATTGGGGTGGAAAGAATATGAAATGGAGGTTGTTAGAGATAATAATGATAATGCTATTATTGTTTGTAGTATTGAAAATATAGACCCTATGGGAGTGCATACTGGTGATAGTATTACAGTTGCTCCTTCTCAAACGTTATCTGATAAAGAATATCAAAATATGAGAAATTGGTCTATTCAATGTCTACGAACAATAGGTGTTGATACAGGTGGATCTAATGTTCAATTTGCAGTTAATCCAGAAACAGGAAGAACCATTATTATAGAAATGAATCCTAGAGTAAGTAGATCTTCAGCATTAGCTTCTAAGGCAACAGGATTCCCAATAGCTAAAATTGCAGCTAAATTAGCAGTTGGGTTTACATTAGATGAAATCCCTAATGATATAACGCAAGAAACAATGGCTTCATTTGAACCATCTATCGATTATGTCGTTATAAAAATTCCACGATTTGATTTTGAAAAATTTCCATCTTCTAAAGGAATATTAGGAGTACAAATGCAATCAGTTGGAGAAGTTATGGCAATAGGCAGGACTTTCAGGGAATCAATTCAGAAAGCTTTTCGATCTTTAGAGGTTGGATTACATGGGTTTGAACCAAAAATTACAGATAAAAGACCTTTAGATATAACAAAAATAAGTTTCCCTTCTGCATTTAGATTAATAAAAATTTGGAAAGCTTTTAAAGAAGGCTATTCTATCGAAGAATTATATGATAAAACAAAAATAGACCCTTGGTTTCTCTATCAATTAAAACTTTTAGCAGAGATTAAAATTCATAAATCATTAAATAAAAAACATATTAAAAATTTAAAACAGCAAGGGTTCTCAGATTTACAAATTGCAAATTCCATAGGAGAATCCGAAAATTTTATACGAAATTTTAGAATTACTAATAAGATAGTCCCAACATATAAAATGGTTGATACATGCGCTGGTGAATTTGAAGCAAAAACTCCTTATTGCTATTCTACCTATGAAGATGAAAATGAGATTATCCCATTTAAAGATAAAACTATTATGATTTTAGGTGGTGGCCCCAATAGAATAGGGCAAGGTATAGAATTTGATTATTGTTGCATTCAGGCAGTATTTGGGCTTAAAGAGCTAGGCTATAAAACCATAATGGTAAATTGTAACCCAGAAACCGTTTCTACTGACTTTGATATAGCAGATAGATTATACTTTGAGCCATTAACCTTTGAAGATGTAATGAATATTGTAGATTTAGAAAAACCTGATGGTGTGTTGGTTCAATTTGGAGGGCAAACTCCTTTAAATATTGCTAATAAATTAATGCAAGCAGGAGTCAATATTGTTGGAACAGGGCCCCGCTCAATTGATTTAGCTGAAGATAGAAAAAAGTTTGGTAAAATTTTAAATAAATTAAATATTCCTGCTCCCAAATACGGGACAGCATTCTCTATAGAAGATGCTATCATAATCGCTAATAAAATAGACTATCCTGTTTTAGTAAGACCTTCATATGTTTTAGGAGGTAGGGGGATGGAAATTGTTTACGATGAAGATGGGCTGAAAACATTTGTTGCAAAGGCCGCCCTGGTTTCAGGGGAACATCCAATTTTAATTGATGCATTCTTAGAAGATGCTTATGAATTTGATGTTGATGCCATCTGTGATGGTAAAAATATAATGATTGCAGGTATCATGCAACACATTGAAGAGGCAGGGATTCATTCGGGTGATTCATCCTGTGTATATCCTGCATATAATCTGTCATTAAAAGCAAAAAAAATGATAGAAAAATATACAAAAAATTTGGCATTAGAATTAAATACCATTGGTTTAATTAACATTCAATTTGCAATGAAAAATAATAAAATATATGTTATTGAGGTTAATCCAAGAGCAAGTAGAACCATACCATTTATTAGTAAAATTAAAGATATTCCATTTGCTAAATATGCAGCCCAAGTTTCTGTTGGTAAAAAATTAATGGAGTTGAATTTAAAAGAAAAAAACATTGGATTTATTGCTGTTAAAAAACCTGTGTTCCCATTTAATAAATTCCCTAATCAAAATATTTTTTTATCTCCTGAAATGAAATCTACAGGGGAGGTTATTGGCTTTGATAAACACTTGGGATCCGCATATGCAAAAGCAGAATATGGAGCTGGTAATAATTTACCTCTAGTAGGTAAGATTTTTATTTCTGTTAATGATACTGACAAACAAGATATACTTAAAATAGCTAGAGATTTAGATGAAATGGATTATAAAATTATTGCAACAAAAGGGACAGCAGAAGCTTTATCTGGAAATGGAATTAGCTGTGATACAATATTTAAAGTTGGAGAAGGAAGACCAAATATAGTTGATTGCATAAAAAACGATGATGTGCAAATGATTATAAATACTCCATTAGGGGCACAATCTAGATATGATGAATATGAAATTGGAAAAGCTGCCATTAAACATAATGTTCATGTTGTTACAACAATATCTGGAGCTCAGGCAATTTTACGTGGAATAAGAATGATTAAAAATAAAAATTTAAATTATATGAGTTTACAAAAAATATTTAATAACTAACTATGAATAATCTATATCCACCTATTAGCCCATTCAATGAATTTTATCTTAATGTTTCTAAAACACATACTATATTTGTAGAAGAATCAGGAAATCCAAAAGGGAAACCAGTTATTTTTTTACATGGAGGCCCTGGTGGTGGGATAGAACCAATTTATAGACAATATTTTAATCCTGATAAATGGCGTATCATCATTTTTGATCAAAGGGGATGTGGTAAAAGTATTCCGCATGCAGAATTACATGAAAATACTACTTGGGATTTAGTTAATGATATTGAAATAATAAGAAATTATTTAAATATTAAATCTTGGATAGTGTTTGGAGGAAGCTGGGGATCAACATTAGCACTTTCCTATGCAATTAAACATACTTCTAAATGTAAGGGCTTAATATTACGAGGAATATTTTTACTTCGCCAAATGGAAATTGATTGGTTTTATCAAGAAGGTTGTAGCTATATATATCCGGATGAATGGGAAGAATATATTGCTGTCATACCAAACAATCAACGTAATAACTTAGTTAAGGCCTATTATAAACAATTAACTTCAAAAAATTTAGAAATCAGAATACGAGCTGCAAAAGCTTGGTCAAATTGGGAATCTAGAACGAGTAAATTAATACAAAATAAAAAATCACTACATCAATTTAGTGATGATAAAATTGCTGAAGCTTTTGCAAGAATTGAATGCCATTATTTTATTAATAAAGGATTTTTCAATACAGATAGTTGGATATTAGATAATGTAAATGTAATTAAGAATATCCCTAATGTAATTATTCAAGGTAGATATGATGTAGTTTGCCCAATGCGTAGTGCATGGGATTTACATCAACATTGGGAAAATTCTAATTTAATAATCGTACCTGATGCTGGACACTCTATGCTAGAGGAAGGTATACAAAAAAAGCTAATCGAATATACAAATCAATTTATTAAGTATTAAAACCGCTGTTATTTATCACACTTGCTATAACCACATTCAACACACATATCACAACCATTTTCCATTTTTAATGATTTTCCTGAACATTCAGGACAGATTTTAAATACAGTATTTAAATCATTGTGAGAATTTGAAGATTGATTCTTATCTACTTGAACAGGAACAGCTTGTTGTTTAGTTTCTGTATCCCTAGTAATCTGATCATCAGATTTTTCAATAATGTTAACATCATAGAAAAATCTTTCAATTACATCTGCAACTTCGGCATAAAAAGAATGGTAATATTTACCATCTTTAAATGACCCTCCATTAGGATCATGAATACCATGTAACTCCTCTAATATAAACATTGGGTCTGTTGCTCTTCTAAAAATAGCTGAAATTAATCGTGTTAAAACAACATATTCTGCAGACCTATTTAAATCTTTAGAATTAATAAATATTTCAATCGGTTTTCTTCCAGAATGCGTATCAACATAACTTAGCGTTATAAAAACAGCATTTTTAACAAATGCACTTTTAACCTTATACACTTTTGCATTAACAACTTCTGGACGAATAGCTGAATTACTACTACTAGAACTAGCCTTACCCTTATTCTCTTTAGATTGAATTTCTTTAATCTTAAAATTTTTCTTTAATTTAATCACTGACAGCATCCTCAAATTTTGTATTTGATAAAACTTCTTCAATCCCTTTATCAGAGTTTTTTAGATAATGATACATAGTAACTAAAGAACCATCAGGTAACTTCATTATATCATCTGCATTCACTTCTAGCTCTTCTCCATCATCATTCGTAATAACAAACTTTTTATCTTTATTTTCTTGGAATTCTGTTAATTCTCCTTCAGTACTCAGGATAGGGAATCGACTACCATCTCTATATATGGTAACACCTTTTAATTTATTTTTCCATGCCTGAATATAAATATCAGATATTAATTCTGGTTGAACATCTTCTGGTAGATTGATAGTAGATGAAATACTATGATCAATATATTTTTGGATTGTTCCTTGAATATTCACGCGTTTTCTTGAGTCTATTTTATGAGATGTTCTAGTTAAAAAATCAGGAAGAACTTTTTCTATATCTTTATCTTCTTTAACTGCATCAACTGCATCTTGTAAATCATGTTGATCAATATAAGCTTGTACCGTTGAATGAAAAACTTTATAAAATTTATTGGCATCTTTTAATGCTTCTGTTCTTCTTGTATAATAGGTTGCAAAAATAGGTTCTACTCCTCCTGATACTCCTATATAATTTTTCCCTGCATTTTGATATGATAAAACAATATTAGAAATAGAACCAGTGGGAGCAATTGACATAATAGCTATATTCCTAATGCCATTTTCTTCAATCGCTTGTTTTGTTTGCTCATTTAAAGCCTCTTGTATAAAGGGACACTTAATATAATTATCATAATTAAAAATTGGAGAAGGCCCTTTTTCTCCAGCTAAAGATGCTGAAGCTTGATAAGATGCATTAGTAATAAATTTAATTGTTTGTTCAATAATTTCAATAGCTTCATCTGAATCATAGCCTAAACCAAGCTGATTTAGCATATCAGCAATCCCCATTACACCTAAACCTAATCTTCTTGTTTCCTTTGCAGCAGTTCTTTGTTTAGATAGCGCATTTAAGTCTTCATTCCAAGTTACAACATTATCTAAAAAGCGAGTTAAAATCATAGTTGTTTCTGCTAATTGGTCCCAATCAATGGAAGCAGTAGGTGTAAATCCATTATTTATAAATCTAGATAAATTTATAGAGCCTAAGTTACATGCGCCACCATCTTCTAGTGGAACCTCTGCACATGGGTTAGTACAGATTATAGGCTTCCCAACATAATTAGATGGAGAATATTTACTCATAGTTGACCAAAAAATTAAACCCGGTTCAGCGGTTCTATAATTTCCTTCAACAAATTGATCCCAAATTGTACGGGATTTAATTAATTCCCTAACTTCATTTGTTGCAGTACTATCAAAATATAAGAGAAAATCTCCAGCTTGTTTTATAGCTAAATCATGATTCTTCTTATTTGTAGATACAACATAATCTCCATATATATCTCTATTAGTTGCATCATTAAAAATTTCTTTATCTATTGATTTAGTGTTTTTATAGGACTCATTGTGATCTAGCCAATCATTTAGAGCTTCGAATGTTCTAAATGATTTGAGTAATTCATATTCATCTAAATTCTTAGATGGAATTCCAGATGAATAATGAATTTCTTCTTCATCTTGAATAGCATTCATACAAAGATTTTTATTTTGTTTTTTATAAACCAAGTAAGTTTCTTCTCCAAATTCTCTCTCTTCATTTACGGCTTGCATAAATTCATCACTCGCTTTTATAGAAATATTTGCAAAACGAACCTGGGTATTTTCCATAACTTGTTTCTTAATAGTATCTAATTCTTTCTCATTAAATAATCCTGACCAACTGCACTGTTCCACTATTTGGTTAGTTACCCAATTGGGTGTTTTCTTAACATTTAAAAAATATTTTATATCTGGATGCTTAACATCTATAGTTAGCATTAAAGCTCCTCTTCTTCCACTTTGCCCAATAAGCCCTGTGGTAAGGGAATAAAGTTCCATAAAAGAAACAGCTCCAGTTGAACTATCTGCGGCATTGTGTACCACTGAATCTTTTGGTCGTAAACTAGATATATCTACACCAATACCCCCTCCATAGGAATAAGTTCTAGCACATTCAAACGCAGCTTTATAAATTGAGTCTATATCATCTCTGTCAATTTTTGCAACAAAACAATTTGCTAATGTTTTAACCCTATATAAGTCTCCAGCTCCAGCTAATACCCTCCCACCAGATACAAAACGGCCTTCATATAATTCTTTATAAAATTTTTCTGCCCATACTTTTTGTTTTGATTTAGATAATTCTGTTGTGGCCAAGAAAGATGCTAGACGTTTAAAAACATCTTCAGGAGATTTTTCAATACAATTATTATCTAGATCTTTTAAAAAATATTTTTTCTCATAAATATTTTGAGCTAATTCATTATCACCTAAATAATTTTCATGCACTGGGAGCTCTTTGTTTTTTTGTTTTTCTGATAAATGATTATAAACTTCTTTGTATGCTTGAGCTCTATCAGAGCCAATTAATTTTGTTGTTTTACCTTGGAAATCAAACATTTGTTCGATTTTTGACATATTAATATCCCTTTTATTTTATTCGTTTTAAATAGGTCTATGACCTATTTACAAAATTAAGTTCAGCAAAATTGGACCTTTGCTTAATAGCCTTGAAGCTTTCTTTCAATCCCTTAGCGGGATTCAGGATTTTTCCCTTTTTTTGGGGGCTTTTTCGTCGGATGTAAAACCATTTTCCCAAACAAGCAGTAACAATCACTACATAGAATATAGATTATTTTAAAATCTCAAGTCAACTTTTTTTATTAGAAAAATAAAAAAAATTTATAATCTGCTTATGAGAATGTTTAAATTTAGTTTGTTCCAAAAACAATTAAACACTAAAAGGAATCAATAATGGGTTCAATAAAAGTAAAAATCGATAATAAAGAAATAAAATTACCTGTAATAAAAGGTTCTGAAAATGAATGTGGCATTGATATTACACAATTAAGAAAAGAAACGGGGTTTATAACTCTTGATCCGGGATTTGCAAATACAGGGGCTTGTATAAGTAATATTACCTTTATTGATGGAGAAAAAGGAATTTTGAGATATAGGGGTTATCCTATTGAACAATTAGCAGGGAAAGTTAGTTTTACAGAAACTGCATTTTTACTTTTAAATGGAGAACTCCCTACTAAAGATCAAAAAAATATTTTTAGTAAGAAGCTTAGACAACATGCAAATATACATGAAGATATGAAAAGATTTTTTGATGGATTCCCTTTAAATGCTCATCCTATGGCAACATTATCCTCAATGGTAACAGCTTTATCCGCATTTCATCCAGAATCTGAAGAGGATGATTTAGATATAATAGATTCAAATATCATTAAAATTTTAGCAAAAGTTAAAACTATTGCTGCCTACTCATATAGAAAATATAATGGTTTACCATTTATTTATCCTGATCAAGATCTTAATTATGTGGAAAATTTTTTACATATGATGTTTTCAGACTCACAAGAAGAATTTCATGCTGACCCTGTTTTAGTTGATGCCCTTAATTTATTATTAATACTGCATGCTGATCATGAACAAAATTGTTCAACATCTACTGTAAGATTAGCAGGAAGTAGTCGATCTAATGTTTTTGGAGCAATATCTTCAGGGATAGCTGCCTTATGGGGTCCACTACATGGCGGTGCCAACCAAGCAGTGATAGAGATGCTTAAAAAAATACAAAAAGATGGTGGAGATTATAAAAAATATATTGAAAAAGCTAAAAATAAAAA
>CAYOTG010000012.1:0-12201 GCA_964406825.1 uncultured bacterium | reverse complement strand
TTCCTTCTATGGAGAATTATTATTCTAAATTAAAAAATAAATTAAATTGGATTGGAAAAAATTAAATTATATACAATAAGACTAACACTTCTATTGCTATTATCTTGTGGAAATTATTATAATAGTTCACTAGAATCTTTATCCACTGCATTTAGTGATTGGTATTTAATACAAAACCCAGAATTTGAAAATTCTTTAGAACCATATAATTATTATGTAAAAAACAATAATATGAATTCAAATTACTTGAATGAATATATACTAGATCTAAAACGTTTCAGATTAGAATTAATGCAAATAAATAAGTATAAATTAAATAGAAAAAATATGTATATACATAATTCAATAGAAGATAAAATAGAACTATTAATATTTAACCATGAAAATTTTAGATATTATCAATATAATCCTTCCTACTATTTTGAGATAATTAATAATCATTTATTAGATTTATTAATTAATGATACGATAACAAATAACCATAAAAATAATTTCATTATAAAAACTTTAGATTTGATTCCAGGATTTGTTAGCAAGGTGAGTAAGAATATTATTATCTCAAATGAATTATTTATTGAAAAAAGCAATCTAGAATTACAAAAAACAATAGAATTAATAGATAATATTCCTTTATATATAGAATTAAACGATAGCCTTTTAAAAATTATAGAAAATAAAATTGATAAAAATAAGAAATATTTAAAAAGATGTACTGATTGGATGAATAATGATTTAAGCAGTGATTTTAAGTTTGACAATGATAAAACATCTCAAATTCATAATAATCACATATTATCTTTACAAAAAAAATATAGCCATGAGAATTTACTCCACTCATTAGATTTGACCATTAAGAATCTACAAAACAATATATTTGATTTGTCCTTACCTATATATTTAGAAAATAACGATGAACCTATCTGGTTAGATAGAGAAGATACATTAAACGTGATTAATTATGTGATTAAGAATAAATTTAATAATAAAAATATAGAGTTAGACAATGTCTCTAAGATAATTGATTTTAATAAAAATTATGAGAGCTTATTAGATTTCGTAAATACTCAAGGTATAGTTAGAACCAATGAATTCAATGATATTAATTTTCCTGATTATGATATTTTTTTTGAACAAGATAAGGCTGTATTTTTATCAAATATTTCATATGATATAAAAAATATCCAGGTATTATTTAATAATTCATATAAACATATAGATGATAATGAAATATACTCATTTATTATTAATAATATATTAGTTAAGCACATATTTAATTTATATTCAATAGATAATACTTCTATAATCTATAATGATATAAACCATTATGCATGGGGCAACTTATTATCAAAAATTATTATTCAGCACAAACCTCAATTTTTAGATTCAAACTTTGAAATTTATCATAACATTCAACTTTTAAGAGATTTCACTAAACTGTCAGTTAGGCATAAATATTTTTATGAAAATATGAATAAAACTGAAGCATTGAGTATTATAGCTAAAGAAACATTTATTAATGATTCTGATATTACGGATGATATTTGGATAGATATGCTTTATAACAATGATTTTAATTTAGAACATTATGCTGCCTATATTTATATAAGTAATTTATATGATACCCATTGTATTATAAATAATAGCATTTCTACAAAAAAAATCATCAAAAAAATATTTCAATATGGATTTATTCCAGTGCACAATTACAAATCAATATTAAATTAATTATATGAATAACCCTAATAAATATGATGAAAGTACCATAAAATCTCTAGATTGGAGAGAACATATAAGAAAACGTCCTGGTATGTATATTGGCAAAACAGGGAATGGTTCTTCTCCCGACGATGGGATTTATATATTGATTAAAGAAATTTTAGACAATAGTATAGACGAGCATATTATGGGTTATGGAAAAAGAATTGATGTTAAAAAAAATAATAATACTATTATTATAAGAGATTATGGTAGAGGTATCCCTCTTGGGAAAGTTGAAGATTGCGTATCTAAAATAAATACAGGTGGAAAATATGATTCAGATGTGTTTAAAAAATCTGTTGGTCTTAATGGTGTTGGTATAAAAGCTGTTAATGCTTTATCTGAGCATTTTAAAATTAAATCTATCAGGGATAAAAAATCTATTGTTTTAGAATATTCTAGAGGGAAGAAAATAAGTCAATCTGATATTGAAAATATTGATGATGTAGATGGAACTTATGTTGAGTTTGTAGCAGATCCAGATATTTTTAAAAAATATAAATATGTGGATAATTATATAGAAACCCAAATTATGTATTATGCTTATTTGAATTCTAGTTTATCTATTTATTATAATGGAAAAAAACATCAATCTAGTAATGGCTTAAAAGATTTACTGATAGATAAAACTAAGAACTATCACATTGTATATCCGATTATCCATATTAAAGGGAAAGATATAGAAGTAGCAATTACTCATAGTGGAAATTATGGAGAAGAACACTATTCCTTTGTAAATGGCCAACATACTATACATGGTGGAACACATTTAACAGCATTTAAAGAATCTATAGTAAGGACAATTAGAGATTTTTATAAAAAAGATTTTGATGTATCAGATATAAGGGCATCTATAGTTACAGCATTAAGTATACGCTTACAAAACCCCATATTCGAATCTCAAACTAAAAATAAATTAGGTTCAACTGACATGGGTCCTAATGACCCTACTATTAAAGTTTTTATCAATGGTTTTTTAAAGAAGAAATTTGATAATTTTTTACATAAAAATCCAGATGTAGCAGATCTTATCTTAAATAAAATCATTCAATCTGAAAAAGAAAGAAAAGATATTGCTGGAATTAAAAAATTAGCTAAACAAAAAACTAAAAAAGCTAATTTGCATAATAAAAAATTAAGAGATTGCAAATATCATTATAATGATACTAAAACAGATCATGAAATAAAAAGTAATACAATGCTATTTATCACCGAAGGTGATTCTGCAAGTGGATCAATTACAAAAACTAGAGATGTTAAGATGCAGGCAGTTTTTAGCTTAAGAGGAAAGCCACTTAACTCCTATGGCTTAACTAAAAAAATAGTTTATCAAAATGAAGAATTTAATTTATTGCAACATGCTCTTAATATTGAAGATGGTATTGATGGTTTAAGGTATAATAAAATTATCATTTCTACTGATGCAGATGTAGATGGCATGCATATAAGATTATTGATTTTGACATTTTTCCTTCAATTTTATCCTGAATTAGTTAGAAATGGCCATGTATATATATTGGAAACTCCACTTTTTAGAGTTAGAAATAAAGCAATTACTATCTATGCATATAATGAACAAGAAAAAGAACATGCGATTAATACTATAAAAGGTAAAGTTGAAATAACTCGGTTTAAAGGTTTGGGTGAAATATCTCCAGATGAATTCAAAGATTTTATTAGTGAAAATATTAGACTTGAACCAGTCGTTTATAGGGGAGATGAATCGATAGAGAGTATTTTAACATATTATATGGGTAAGAATACGCAAGAACGACAAACTTTTATTATTGAAAATTTAAATTATGAAGCAATCTGATATGGAAAAGAATAATAGAAATATTTCTTCAATGTACAGGGATTGGTTTTTAGACTATGCATCCTATGTTATACTTGAAAGAGCTATTCCTGATATTAATGATGGACTAAAACCTGTTCAAAAAAGAATTTTACATTCTATGAAAGAAATGCATGATGGTAGATATAATAAAGTTGCTAATATTATTGGTCATACGATGCAATACCATCCACACGGTGACCAAGCTATTGGTGATGCTTTAGTTGGCCTTGGACAGAAAGAATTGCTTATTGATACACAAGGTAATTGGGGGGATATTAGAACTGGAGATAGGGCTGCAGCTCCAAGGTATATTGAAGCACGTTTATCAGAATTTGCACTAACTGTTTTATTTAATAAAAATATCACACAGTGGAAACCCTCTTATGATGGTCGAAATAAAGAACCCGTTGCATTGCCTGCACGTTTCCCCCTAGTATTAAGTCAAGGTGTTGAGGGCATTGCTGTTGGTTTAGCCACTAAAATATTACCTCATAATTTCAATGAGTTGATTAAAGCTTCAATATCTATATTAAAAGAAAAAAGTTTTAAAATATTGCCAGATTTTCAAAGTGGTGGTATGATTGATGTCAGCCAATATAATCAGGGAAAAAAAGGAGGTAGGGTAAGAATAAGGTCGCATATTGATATTGTAGATAAAACAACGATTAAAATATCGAGTGTTCCATATGGTGTAACGACATCTTCTCTAATAGATTCAATAATTAAAGCTAATGATAATAGTAAAATTAAAATTAAAAATATAGAAGATAATACATCAGAAGATGTGGATATTATTATAAAACTTATTAAAGGAACATCTCCTAATGTAGTGGTAGATGCTTTGTATGCATTTACGAACTGCGAAGTTTCAATATCTCCTAATTGCTGTATCATTGTTAATAATAAACCAGAATTTTTATCGGTTAATGATTTATTAAGAGTATCAACATCTAGGACTATTGATTTACTAAAGAAAGATTTAGAGTTTACTTTAAAATTTTTAGAAAATCAATGGCATAGATTAACATTAGAAAAAGTATTTATAGAACATAGACTATATATAAATATAGAGGATTGTGAAACTTGGGAATCAATTATTAAGGTTATTAAAGATTCTCTTCAACCTTATTTAAAATTATTTAAATCTGATATTACAGAAGAGGACATTATTGCATTAACAGAGATTAAAATAAAGCGTATAACTAAGTATGATTCTCAAAAGCAAAAATCAAAATTAACCAATATAGAATCAGAAATTCAAGAGGTTCATAATAATATAGAGCATATTATAAAATATACTATTAATTACTTCGAAAATTTGTTGAAAAAATTTGGGGAAAATCATAATAGAAAAACAGAAATAGAATCCTTTGATTCTATATCTGTTAGGAGGGTTGCTATTGCAGATCAAAAATTATATGTTAATAAAAAAGATGGTTTTATAGGTACCTCTCCTAAAGAAGGAGAATTTGTTTGTAAATGTTCAAAAATTGATAATATCATTGTTATTCTATCTGATGGAACTTTACTGGTTACAAAAATAAGTGATAAAAAATATGTAGGGAAAGATATTATCTATACAAATGTATGGAAGAAAAATGATAAACATATGGTTTATAATATTGCTTATATCGATGGAATATCAAAATTCACATATGTAAAAAGATTTTCAGTCACTTCTAGTATTATTGATAGAACATATCATATTGCAGGTAATAATAAAGATAGTAAAATTATTTATTTTACCGCAAATCCAAATAGTGAATCAGAAATAGTTCAGATTTATTTACATTATAAAAGTAAGGCTAGAAATAAGGCATTTGATTATGACTATTCTAATTTATCTATAAAAGGTAGAGACACCAAAGGGAATATTCTAACAAAACATAAAGTTAGAAAAATCAGCCATAAGGAGTCTGGTGAATCAACTTTAGGTGGTAGAAAAATATGGATTGATAATAATATTGGTAGGCTGAATATAGATAGTAGAGGTGAATATCTAGGAAGTTTTAATGCGAATGATAAAATAGTAGTAGTCTATGCAGATGGTTCTTATGAAATGACAAGTTTTGATTTATCAAATAGGTATAAAATGACTGAAATTGTTCTTATTGAAAAATTTAATGAAAAAAATATATATACATTGCTTTATTATAATGGTAAGTCAAGACAATATTTTGTTAAACGTTTTATAATGGAAACTAGTGTTTTGAATAAAAAATATTTATTAATTTCAGAGGCTAGAGGATCTAAATTAATTCTGGTATCATCATTTGAGAATATAAATATCTCTTATAACTATAGGATGAAAAATGGAGATAAAAAGAATAAAGAAATTTATAATAAAGATATGGTGATAGTTAAGGGCTGGAAATCAATAGGTAATCGTTTAGATAATAAATCTAGAATGAGTGGTTTTAGATTTAATAATATTAATGAAGATGATTCTCTTGATGCTACTATTGATGAAAACATAGAATCAAAAGATGAGGCCGAAAATTTAACTTTATTTTAAGATGAAAAAAATTACACTCAATACAGTTAAAATTAAAGATAAATATTATTTAAAAATACCCGATGTTGTTTCTAATGCATATCATCTTAAAACTAATGATGATTTGGAAGTTACTTTACATAGTAAACGTAGCCAAGATCAAGTTGAACTTTGGGATTTGCATCCAGAAGATTTAGATTTTATAGAATTTAAAATTTCAGAAGAAGTACATACAATTAATATGTATAATAGGATTTATATACCAGAAAGATATAGATTCTTTTTCCCATTAGATAATAAAGACTTTATATTGATAACTGGGTATGGAACCATTAAAACACATTTAACCAATAATGGATATATAGCAAAAGGATTGAGATATTGGTTCTCCCTTTATGGCCCATTGATGCCTAATGATACAATAAAAATAAATCTTATAAATGAAGATACTTCTGAATATCAATTATTACATTACAAATCTACTACAGATAAATGAATAAAATTATTATAGAACCATTTAGAATAAAATCAGTTGAACCTATATCTATTAATACGAAAACAGAAAGGCAAAAGATAATTAAAGATGCCCATTATAATTTGTTTTCAATTAATTCTAAGGATGTGATTATTGATTTACTGACTGATTCTGGTACGGGTGCAATGAGTTCAGAACAATGGGCTGGTATAATGAGAGGGGATGAATCTTATGCAGGTAGTAATAGTTTTGAACGATTTAATAAAACTGTTAAGGATATTTTTGGATTTAAATATGTTATTCCTACTCATCAAGGTAGAGCAGCAGAAAAAATATTATTTGAAGTGATTTGTAAAGAAGGAGATATTATTCCTAGTAATGCTCATTTTGATACAACTCGAGCTAATATAGAATTTCAACAAGCAGTTGCTAAAGATTTAATACCAGATAAGTTTAAAGATACTCAATTGAATGATCCATTTAAAGGTAATATGGATATTGAAAAATTAAAGAATCTCATTGATGAGCATTTGGATAAAATTCCTATTATCATGATGACAATTACTAACAATACCGGTGGAGGCCAACCAGTATCAATGGCTAATATAAGAGATGTTAGCCATATTGCTAAGGAAAATAATATTCCTCTATATATTGATGCATGTAGATTTGCAGAGAACGCATATTTTATTCAACAAAGAGAAGATGGATATAGCAGCCAATCTATTGAAGATATTGTAAAAGAAATATTTTCTTATGCAGATGGTTGCACTATGAGTGCTAAAAAGGATGGTATATCAAATATAGGAGGATTTCTTTGTACTAATGATGAAGAATTATCTAATAGAAAAAAAGATTTATTAATATTAACTGAAGGATTTCCTACATATGGAGGATTAGCGGGTAGAGATTTAGATGCTATTGCTATTGGCCTTCAAGAGGCAATGGATGTAGATTATTTGAATTATAGAATCACTTCTACTTCTTATTTAGGAAAAAAAATTAATGATTATGGTGTTCCTATTTTATTGCCTCCAGGTGGACATGCTATTTATATAGATGCTGGATTGTTTCTACCTCATATTTCTAAAGAAGAATTTCCCGGTCAGGCTTTAGCTTGCACGCTGTATATTGAAGGGGGAATTAGATCCTCTGAAATTGGTAGTTTAATGTTTGGTGATAACTCTCCCCATGAATTGGTGAGACTTGCAATACCTAGAAGAACGTATACACAAAGCCATATTGATTATGTTATTCAAATTATAAAAGAGGTTTATAATAAAAAAGAAAGTATAAAAGGTCTTAAAATTATTAAACAGCCTAAATTTTTAAGACATTTTAGTGCAAAATTAACAACTATAGAGTGAGAATATATTTATGCCTGAATTAAAAAAATATCCAATAATTACTGATGATATTGTTAAAGAACATGGGTTGTCACTTGAAGAATATGATAACATTAAAGATATTTTAAATAGAGAACCAAACTATGTTGAACTTGGTATTTTTTCAGTTATGTGGAGTGAACATTGTTCTTATAAAAGTTCAATTAAAATGCTAAAAACCTTACCTCGGTCTGGAGGAAGATTGCTAGTTGATGCGGGTGAAGAAAATGCAGGAATGGTTGACTTAGGTGATGATCTTGCTACAGCCTTTAAGATTGAATCGCATAATCACCCCTCAGCTGTAGAGCCTTACGAAGGTGCTGCTACGGGAGTAGGTGGTATAATGAGGGATGTATTTACAATGGGTGCTAGGCCTATTGCTTCTATGAATTCTTTAAGGTTTGGTAGTTTGGATATTGATAGAAATAAATTTTTATTAGATAAAGTTGTAGAAGGGATTGCAGATTATGGTAATTGCTTAGGAGTGCCCACAGTAGGCGGAGAGGTTGTTATTGAAGATTGTTATTCAGGAAACCCTTTGGTTAATGCCATGACTGTTGGTATCATGAAAAAAGATGGATTGATTAGTGCTATTGCATCGGGTAAAGGAAATCCTGTTTATCTCGTTGGCTCAAGCACAGGCAGAGATGGAATACATGGAGCTACTTTTGCATCTGAAGAATTAACAGAAGAAACTGAATCTAAAAGATCTAATGTTCAGGTTGGAGATCCGTTTACAGAAAAATTATTATTAGAAGCTTCATTGGAACTGGTTAATCAGAATTGGCTTGTAGGTATGCAAGATATGGGTGCAGCAGGAATAACTTGTTCTTCCTCTGAAATGTCTGCTAAAGGTGAAGCAGGGATTAAGATTGATTTAAAAAAGGTTCCTCTTAGAGAGAAAGGTATGAATTCTTATGAAATAATGTTATCGGAATCTCAAGAACGTATGCTTATTGTAATCAAGAAAGGAAATGGAAGTAAACTAAAAAAAATATTTAATAAATGGGATTTGAATTGTAAAAAAATAGGAGAAGTAACTGATACAAATTGTTTAGAGGTTTATAATGGAAAAGAACTTGTATCAAATATTCCAGTACAAAGTTTAGTTTTAGGTGGAGGTGCTCCTCAATATGATATGCCTTCAACACCTTCGTCCTATCTAGATAATGTAAATAGTTTTACTATTGATTCAATCCCTAAGACGAAGAGAAAATTTAATACCGATTTATTGAAATTATTGGCTGCTCCAAATATTACTTCAAAAAAATATGTTTATCAGCAATATGATTCTACAGTTAGAACAAATACTGTTATTGGTCCAGGTTCTGATTCAGCGGTTGTAAGGTTGAAGGATACCAATAAAGCATTAGCCATTAGCACTGATTGTAATGGGCGATATGTTTATTTAGACCCTTTTAACGGTGCTAAAATGGCCGTTGCAGAATCTGCTAGAAATGTTGTGTGTTCAGGTGCTCAACCTCTTGCTATTACTAACTGTTTGAATTTTGGTAATCCAAAAGACCCTGAAATATATTGGCAATTTAAGGAAGCTGTACTTGGCATGGGAGATATGTGCAGAGAATTAAATACTCCTGTTACAGGGGGAAATGTTAGTTTTTATAATGAAACCTTAGATAATGCTGTGTATCCTACTCCTGTGATTGGAATGGTTGGATTACTTGAAAATGTAAAACATGCTACAACCATGGAATATAAAAATTCAGGAGATTTTATTGTAGCAATAGGAACGTTAAATGGTGTTATAGGTGGATCTGAATATCTAAAAACTATTCATAAAAGGACTGAAGGTCCTATAGCAAATATAGATATGAGATTAGAACATAGAGTTCAAGTTATGTGTCTAGAGGCTATAGAAAAGGGTATTATAAATTCAGCACATGATTTATCAGATGGAGGTCTTGCTGTTAATATTGCAGAATCTGTTATTTGTGCAAAAGGTGATTTAGGAGCATCTCTTGATTTGGTTCGTAAATTAGAAGATGTAGAATTATTATTTGGAGAATGTCCAAGCGTTATTATTGTCACGGTATCAGAATCTGATTTATATGAACTCGTTGTATTAGCAAAAAAGCATGATATACATTCTCAGACTATTGGTAAGGTTACTGATAATGGCAAACTTAGAATTAATGATAAAATTTCATTAAAGAAAGAAAAATTATCTGAAGCATATTTTAATTCACTTGAACAGCTTATAGAATAGTGTCAGAAAATGTACAAATAAAATTCAATGGCTCTCCTAAGCCTACTGTTGGTGTTGAACTTGAATTGTTTACACTTGATAAGGATACATTGGAATTAACCAATGGTGCCCCTGGAATCCTTGATCACTTTAGTGATAATTTTTTCTTTAAAAGAGAGCTTTTACAATGTATCGTTGAAATCACCACAGATGTTTGTAATAATGTCGATGAAATTTATGATGATTTAAGACCTAAATTGGATATGGCTATAGAATATGCCAATAACAATGATCTAGAACTTTTATCCATGCCTATACATCCATTTTCAAAGGTATCTGATCAGAAAGTATCTAATGATAAGCGATATAGAGACTTTCTAGATAGAATGCAGTGGCCTCTTAGAAGATTATTGATTACTGGTATTCATGTCCATGTTGGAGTTGAATCTGGAGAAAAAGCCATTGCTATTATTAATGGAATGAAACGTTATATCCCTTACTTTATCGCCTTATCAGCTAATTCTCCATATTTTGAAAATGAAAATACAGGATTGGCATCAACGCGTACAAAAATATTTGAAGGATTGCCTAATACTGGTATTCCTGAAAAATTACGTAATTATAGTGAGTTTCAGAAATTTATGAGAACATTGATACGTGCAAATTCTATTGAGTCAATACGTGAAATTTGGTGGGATATTAGGCCTCATCCAGGTTATGGTACTGTAGAAATCAGGATTTGTGACAGTCTTCCCAATCTTCTGGATATTAAAGATTTAGCTGCTTTGTGTCAGGCTCTTGTTGTTGGAATGTCTAATCACTATGATAATGGTACACAATTACCTTATTTGGATAATTGGATTTTATATGAAAATAAGTGGCGAGCTACTCGATATGGAATTGATGCTGATTTAATTATGGATGAAAATGGAACACAGGTACCTATTAAAGATGAAATTATTAATACTATTACTAATCTTTCTCCTGAAGTTAATGACCTTAATTTAGGTGGATCCATGGATAGAATCATTCAAAGGATTAAATCTGGACATGCCTATTATAAAGATCAGATTAATATATTTAATAAGAATAATGATTTAAAGGATGTTATACGTAACGACTTAGAATTACTAAAGAAATGATTGAATTAGAAGATAACTTTTTAAGTAAATATATTCATTGGGTGTTAAGGTTAGTCCTTGCAGCAACCTTTATCATGCATGGATATCCTAAATTGGGCTATAATCTTGGAATGGGCTTTATTGGCTATCTAGTAGGACCATTTGAAGTTTTTGGAGCTATTTTTTTATTGGTAGGAGCTTTTAGCAAAGATATTATTACACGATTAGGTGGATTGATGATAGCTATTATTATGCTAGGTGCAATATTTACAATCCATTTTCAAGATGGATGGATGATGCATGCAACAGCAGATAGTGTTCCTTACACAAGAGGATTTGAATGGCAGGCATTAATTTTAGCTGTATCCTTGATGTTTGTTTTTAAAGGAAATAAAGCTTAATGTCAGATACCCTGGGTCAGATTATTGCCATTGGAGGTGGAGGATTTGGACGAAGTATTTATAACACAAAGATAGATAAATATATTCTTAAACAATCATCTTCTGAAAAGCCCAATGTTTGCTTTATACCGACAGCCAGCGCTGAGGATAAGGCTTATACAGTCAATTTTTATGCAGTCTATTCAAAGCTAAATTGCAATCCTACACACATTAATTTTTTCCAAAGAACTCCTAGACTTGATTCACTAATTAATAAACAGGATATTATTTTTGTAGGGGGTGGTAATACAAAAAGTATGCTTGCTGTGTGGAGGGAATGGAAACTCGATACATTACTCTTAAAAGCTTACAATAGAGGTGCTATTCTATGTGGAGTTAGCGCAGGTGCGATTTGTTGGTTTAAACAAGGTATAACGGATTCTTGGGCCAGTAATTTAAATGTTATGGATTGTCTTGATTTTGTTCCTGAATGTTATTGCCCTCATTATGATGGTGAGGCAGATAGGCGTCCTTCTGTTCATGAT
>CAYOTG010000011.1:0-12420 GCA_964406825.1 uncultured bacterium | reverse complement strand
TACATCCAGATTTATCTATTAGCATTAAACATAAAGCCAGTTTATCACCACCTTCTAGTATAGGTTGAGATTCATGGCATTTAAAACAACTTGCTTGAGTATACTTAGTTGGAAGCATAGGTTGTAACCAATGATGCATTTTTTTCCAATCATATTTCTCTTCCCACTCTTTTTTTTGTTCATCAGAACCTGGCATATGAACAGAAGAAACAAAACTAGTACCTCGTCCTCTTCCTGAGTGACAACTTGTACAACCATATTGTTCAAAAGGATGAGCTGAAGATGTAGAAACAAATAATTCTAAATCAGGATGACTTGTAAATGGTTGTGGAGCATCTTTAAAATCTGGATTACTTATACCTAAGTGACAACTTGTACATCTATCTACACTAGGAACAGAAGCAAAATTAACATCGTATTTAATATCATGTGCTACAACTTGATTAACTTTATAATAAGGGTCCATAAAATCTAAGATAGGAAGGTCTCTTACAAAATCTCCAAGTTGATTTAGATAAGACATTTTAGTACGGTCTAATTTTGTCAACTTATTATTCAGAAGATTAACTTCTTTTAAATAATTATTCATTTCATCTTCTGACACTTTTAGTTCAGAACGAAGTTTTTTAAGCAATGATTCAAAATCTGAAATCTCCAACTCATATTTTTCTTTTATAAGTTTCAGACTATTCATTATATCAACAGTATTATGATATTGTTTTTCATAAACATAATGATTTGCATGACTATCTTCATGTGATTTATCATGAGACTGAGAATGTACTATTTCATCTTCGTACAGATATTTCAATTCATCTACTTCAGCTTTTTTGAATAAATAATCCATCTTAGCCTTATACGCTAGACCCCTTATATATTCAAGCTCTACATTTATAGAATCCATATAGCTTGATTTATTATTAAATTTTTCTAATTCTAAAGCATGCTTATCTTCATAATCAGAACGCTGATTTTTAACAGCAAGCAAGGCTTTATCTAAATTTTGATTAGCAACTTCTATAGCTAGTTTTCTAAATTCTCTTTGGTAGGTTTTAAACTCATCATCATTATCATAATAAAACATCCATACAAAGGAAAGTAAAAATATTATACTAGAAATAGCAAACCACTTATTAAGCAATTTAATATTCCAATATCTTTCATCGTTTTTATAATCCATAATTAAATATTAAAGAACCACTCAGGTATTCCTATTATATATTTGAGATTAAATATCCATCTTAGATACATCTTAATGGGAAGAGAAAACATTGATAAACCTAATATCATAAGGAAAGTATATCTCGTTGGCCCATATGTTTTATACATATTTTTAAGTAAAGTTTTTGCTAAAAGAACAGGTAGTACAAATAAATATAAACCTGTTACTATGAATCCAATAGATTCTCGAAGTAAAATATTACTAGGAAGAGGTTGCCCAAGACCAATAACCCAAAAATATTCTGATAAATTAATATTATTCAAAACTTCTAATTTATGAGGGTCCCAATATTCAAAAGGACCAAAAAAGTTCCAATTAGGTCCTCTGAAAAAAGTCCCAATTATAATAAGATATACCCATAACACTACCCAGCCTTACTTAAAAAAAAAATACCCAACTCGTCTTTCTTTAAAAGAATAGTATCCATCTCCTTTTTTATTAATATCCATATAAGGAATAGCACACATTCCTAGAATTATTAGTGTAGGAAAAACAACTCCGGCTAACCATGGATCAAAATAAACTAACATTTCCTGTAAACCTAAAAAATACCATGGTGCTTTTGATGGATTAGGCGTAGCTGCAGGGTTTGCAGGTTCTTCAAGTGGTGCTGCAACCAAAATGGACCAAACTATCAAGAACACCATAAACAAGATAAGAGCTATAAATTCTATATACACTAAGTCTGGCCAAACTAACACTTTATCTTCTGGATCATGATATTCAGTTGGTTTTTCACCTCTATCAATCCTTTCATCATTAATGTAAGATTTCTTCATAGCATACCATGTAAAAAAGAACATGCTATATATCATCAATACAATTGGAAAATTATCTCCTTTCATTAAAATAATTTGAAAATTAGGGTCATTGTATCCTAGATAAAAGAATCCTGTTACCAACAAGAAAATGATATAGCCTCCTGTATTGGTCCACAATTTGTAAATTTTTAATTTTCTATTCACTTTATCAAACCAATCAGAAGGAGGAAATAAAAATGGAAATAATACTGTTAACAAAGTAAATGAAATAGTAGGAGAAGAAATATAATCTATAGTATGTTTAATACTTTCTATCATTTTTTATAGAGGTCCTGAAATGCCTCCATCTTTTCTAATTCTCCAAAAATGAACTGCCATAAATATCATGGCAATAAATGGGAAAGCAATACAATGTAAAACATAGAATCGTAATAAAGTGGCTTCACCAACAAATCTTCCTCCTAATAATGCAAATCTAACATCGGAGGCAGAATGAATCAGATTAATATCTCCAATAGCAAGTAATGAGGCTCCTGGGCCTTCATGTCCCAAGAAAGGAGTTGCTCTTGCCATATTAGTACCAACTGTTACAGCCCAAATAGCAAGTTGATCCCAAGGCAAAAGATATCCAGTAAAACTTAACAATAAAGTTAAAGTCATTAAAATCACACCAACAGACCAATTAAATTCTCTTGGTGGTTTATAAGAACCAGTCATAAAAACTCTAAGCATATGCAACCATACTGTTAACACCATTGCATGAGCTCCCCATCTATGTATTTCTCTCATAATTCCAAGAGGAACCTGTTCTCCTAAATCTATAATATCAGTAAATGCATATTCAACAGTTGGACGATAATAAAACATTAATAGAATACCTGTTATCGTCAAAACTACAAATAGGAAAAAGGATAACCCCCCCATACACCACGTATATCCAACCTTCACAGCATGTCTAGGTAAACGAGCTGGATGGAGATGGAGAAAAACATTACCTAAAACAGCATACATCCTTTGTCTTCTTGTTCTAGGAACACCCGATCTAAAAATAGATTTCCAAACAGCTGAATTTCCAAGCTTACTTAATAATGATTCTTTTTTATTTTTTTCTTTTGACATTTAAATTTATAACCTTTTTATTTTAAACCTTTAAATAAGATTCTGATCTACTCCATTCACCTTTTTCATATTTAAATTTTTTAGTTTTATCAACTAAAATCTGTCCATCATTAGCCAAAACTATTTTATATCTTTCTAATGGTCTAGGTGCTGGACCCTCAAAATTAACACCTGAAGATCTAAAACCACTTCCATGACAAGGACACTTGAATTTCCTATCTGTTTCAAGCCAATTTGGGGTACAACCTAAATGAGTACAAACTGTTGATAATGCTATAATTTTTTCATCATCTCTAACAATCCATACATTGTGAGACTTTTTAAATCTTAAATCAACTTTTCCTGATTCAAAATCATCAGGGAAGCCTATCTTAAAACTTTGTGGTGGTTCAAATAAAACATTCGGGAATAAAAATCTAATCATAGCTGTAAAAAAACCACCAGTTGCAGCAGCAAAAGCTAACCAACCTATAGTTAGCCAATTTAAAAAAGACTTTCTATCTAAAGGCTGATTAAGCAGACCACTTTTATACATATCAACTGGAAATTTATTATTATAAATTTCTAAAACTTCTCTAGCTAAATAATTAGGATAGATTCCATTCCTTCTAGATTTGATATCATCACATATCTTATACCAATCAGCTTCATCTTTCGCATGGATTAATAACTGTTTTTCTTCTTCTGTGAGTCTCATTTATTATTTATTTTAATTACAAATTAAATTAGTAATAGATATAACAGTACTTAAACTTAAGAATTATTTATAATAATCATTAAGTGTTTTTAATGCAAATTCTCTAATTTTTATATTTTTATCATTTTCTGATAAATAAATCAATTTATCTTTAAATTGAGAATCAATTAATTTTTGACATACTGCAATTGCAATATAAATAGAATTATCTATTTCATCAGCATCAACCCCTGAACCATCCCTATTGGGAGGATACATCTTGTAATAATTTCTATCTAATAGGTTAGCAATAATTTTAGCACCTGACTTATCGTTCATTTTAGCAAGAGAAATTGCAGCATCCCATCTTATATTAGGTTCTTCATATTCAAGCATTTCAATTAATACATTTTTAAAACGGCTATCTCCTATCACTCCTAATGATATAATAGCTGAAAGTTTTTCAGAATTATATCCTGATTCTTTAATGATAGTTTCTAGTAAGCTACAACTTCCAGAATACTTCAACATACCAAGTGATTTAATCGCAGCAATCCTATTGGTCAAATTATCATCTTGATTTAAACCATCAATCAAATGAGATCCAAAATATGAATCATTGGTTTTGCCCATAGCTAGAGCTAAGTAAGTTCTAACTCGAGGATCATCGTGTTTAGATTCTTCATATAAAAAGACTAATTTACTATTAAATATATCCCTATTATTAATCTTGCTTTCATCAAGCATATTAGAAAGTTCAAATGCAGATTGCCATCTTTTGGTCGCTGATCCAGACTGGATATCGTTTAATAAATCTATCGGCGTATTTTTCTCGTAAGTTAAGAATTGGAACATAAAAAAAAATAATGCTCCAAATATTGCTATCATAAATGGGATTAAAAAGAACGAATAGAATAAGGCATAAACCTTACTTGGATTTTCTTCTACAGGGTTATTTTTTTGTTGTTCTTTATCTTGATTCATAAATTATTTATCTTTCTTCAAAAGATGTCCAACTATTTTATTTAATTTCCTAACTTCCTTTTTTAAGGAAAATATTTCCGAAATAAAAAATAATAAAGCAATGCCAAATAAGGAAACGATTAATATTAAATTAGTTTTCATTTTTTCTTATTTTCCTTATCATACAAATCATATCCAAGAAGAACAGGGAATAAAAATAAAATTATTACACTAATTGATAAAAAAAGAGTAATCCAATTAAGATTCTTCATAATCCAACTTAGTGTTAACCATTCAAAATTCATATGATAATAATTCCAATTTAAAGGCTTCAACTAATTCTATGCTACCCTTAACCACTTCGATAGATTCATAATTGTTATTTTTTTTATGATACTTCAAAACTTTATATTGTATTGTTAAATAGTTATTGATTTTTTGTAATTCTTGTTCATTTAATTTATTAAGAATTTGACTAAAATTATCAGATAAATTATTAAAAGATACAGGCAACTCTAATTTACATATTTTTATTTTTCTATTTCCAGATTCATCAAATTCATTATTTTTATATTCGACTGAAATTGTAGATTTATTTTTATTTAAAATTTTCAAATAAATGCTGGGGTGTTGAAATTCTTTTTTTTTCATTAATAATAAACGAAAACAACAATAAAATATATTATTGTTAATAATGTACAGATAATTATAGCAATAGTTCTATTTAACACAAAATTATATTTCATTATAACTAATTTATTGTGATAAATTACTCATATCATGGACACACTTACAATAGATTATGAAGATAAAAATTTTGAGAAAAAATTTGTTGAATCCCTTCATTATACTGGATTTGCAGTTATCAACAAACATCCAATAAAACAAAATCTTATTAATGGAGTTTATGATGATTGGAAAATATTTTTTAATTCAAAAGAGAAACACACTTATCTATTTGACTATGAGAAACAGGATGGATATTTTCCTTTTAAATCAGAAAATGCTTACAATAGCAAACGGAAAGATTTAAAAGAATTTTTTCATATATATCCTTTATGGGGAAGATATCCAGATTTTATTAGTAAAAAAACTCTAAAACTATTTCAAGAAATCACTAATCTAGGAGAAAGATTATTACAAGCAATTGACTCATATTCTCCATCAGAGATACGACGAAAATATACTGAACCACTTCATAGAATGTCTAAAACCAGTCATCAGAATTTAATGAGAGTTATACATTATCCTCCAATAAGACATTCAGATCATCCAGAAGAGATAAGAGCAGCGGCTCACACAGACATTAATCTTATAACTTTATTAATTTCAGGTTCTCAACCTGGACTTCAGGTAAAAAACAAAAATGGCGAATGGATTAATATTAAATCTAAGAAAGGACAAATTGTTATTAATACAGGAGATATGTTAAAAGAATGTTCTGATGGATATTTCCCCTCAACAATACATAGAGTAATTAATCCTAAAGAATCTAAAAATGTATCTCGGTTTTCTATTCCTTTATTTTTTCACCCACGTCCTGATGTCATTCTATCTAATAGATATACTGCTGATTCTTATCTATTAAAACGTTTAGAAGAAATTGGTCTTAAATGAATAATAAAATAATTTTATTTTTTTTCCTATTGCTCATTATTGGCTGTAAAACAAATAAACAAAATAATATACCCGTGGACTTAACATTTTTGGAAACACATATTCCAAATATAGAAAATGGTAAAAAAATTTTCGATCAATCATGTATTACTTGCCATTTGTATGGAACTGCAGGTGCTACAATATTAAAAGATAAAAAATCATGGGAAAAACTATTAATAGATAGAAATAAAGATGATATTTATTTAAATGTTCTTAATGGATTTATAGGAGAAAAAGGGCCTATGCCTCAAAAAGGAGCCTGTTTAAATTGTTCAAATACAGATTTATTAGATGCTATTGAATACATTTTATTTATTAATGGATTGAGTATTAATCATTAAAAATTTAATATGTGTTATGAGTAGTAAAAGTAATACAGCCACTCCCTGATGTAGTATTCCAAGGACAATAGGAACCTTTAATAATAAAGTCATAATACCTATATAAAATTGAATTATAAAACCCATAAAAAGTAATCCTGAATATTTATTGTAAAATTCATTCTGAGACAAAATAAAAAACCATCCAGAATAAATCATAATAATAGTTCCTAATAATCTATGGCAAAATTGAAACATTTTCATATTTTCAAAAAAGTTTATATAAAAAGGATTCAGAGCTAATAGTCCATTTGGTACAATCCTACCTTCCATAAGAGGAAACGTATTCCATAATAATCCAGATTTTGTTCCTGCTATAAAAGCACCAAACAATACCTGAAAAACATATAAAACTAATATCAATTTAATATGTATAAATAAAGATTTATTAATATTATTACTCTGTTCTTTATTATCTATATTTAACTTTATCCAGTAGGTATAACTTATTAACAAAAAGGCTAAAAAAAGATGTGCAGCAAGCCTATAATGACTAACATGAGGATTATCAACTAAACCACTTTTAACCATAAACCAACCTAATATGCCTTGGATAATAACTAAAAATATAGCAACTAATAAATGTACCTGTAATCTAGGATTAATAGACCTCTTTTTATAAAAAACAATAAATGGTATAATAAAAATAAGACCTATTATCCTACCTAACATTCTATGTACATATTCCCAATAATAAATACTTTTATATTGTGATAAATCCATATTTTTAAACTTATTAACTTGTTGATATTCAGGATATTTTTTATACTCATCAAATGATTCATTCCATTGATTATCATTTATAGGAGGAAGTATACCCATCAAAGGCTTCCAATCAACCATAGATAAACCAGATTGAGTTAATCGAGTTGCACCACCAACTAATATCATAATAAAAATCATTAAACAGCAAATATTTAACCATTTAATAATATATAAATCATTAGTTTTCATAAAAACAGAGTATCAAAAATAATTAATAACATCAAAAGAGGTAAATATATAATTGAAAAAATAAATAATCTTTTAATTTTTTGATTTGATTGTTCAAATAAAATAGTTGCAGAATATATTAAGAATATGGTTCCTAGTAGTACTGCGCCTAACATATAAACAAATGAGGTTAGATGAAGAAAATATATTCCAACTGAAGATGCAATCAAAGCCATTACAAAGAAAACAATTTGAAATAAAGTAGAATCTAAATTTTTACTTATTGATGGCAACATTTTAAAATCAGCTTTCTTGTAATCATCTTTATATATAATTGCTAATGAAAAAAAATGTGGTATTTGCCAACAAAATAAAATAGAAAATAAAATTAAAGCCGGCAAATGTAATTCTCCTGTTGCTGCAGTCCAACCTCCAACAGGAGGTAATGCACCTGGGAAAGAACCTATGATAGTATTCCATTTAGATTTTCTTTTTAATGGAGTATAAATACAAACATAAGAAAATATTGTTAAGAATGAAATAAAAGAAGTCAACGAATTAACTAGAATATATAAATATAAAACTCCAATTATAGATAAAAATAAGCCTAACAATAAAGCTATATTTTTATTTATTCTTTTACTTGGAAGAGGTCTTGATTGAGTTCTTAACATTTTTGCATCTAAATCTATTTCAAGATATTGATTTAAAATCCCTGAAGCACTCGATGTCAAAAATACTCCTACTACTAAATTGATAAAAACAATTATACTATCTAATTCGATCATTATAAATCCTGAATAACGCAATCCCAAATAATAGCCCAAATAACTTGTAATAATAACAAATAGAGTTATCCTGATTTTTATTAATGTTAAAAAATCTTTTATCATAATGGAAGTTTTCCAGCTTTTGTTTTATATTCTTCCAAACATTCTGGATTAGATATAGATTCTATATTAGGAACTTCTTTATTATGAATAATGTGTTTAATAGCTATTTCAATTTTTTTACCATTAATGGTATATGGAATATCTTTGACTTGCATAATAAATGCTGGTATATGTCTTGGAGAGCAATTATTCTTAATCAATATTTTAATTTCATCTATAAGCAGTTCTGTTAAAATCTCAGAATCTTTTAACTTTAAAAATAAAAGGATTCTCTCATCTCCAGATATATTTTGTCCTACAGCCACTGAATTTTCAACTTTATGATGTTGTTCAACAATTTGATATATTTCTGATGTACCAATTCTAACGCCTCCTGGATTCAGTGTTGCATCTGACCTACCATATATGGTAACTCCTCCATGAGAATTTATCATTATATAATCACCATGCCTCCAAACATTAGGGAAATACTTAAAATAGGCATTAATATATTTTGCATTATTATTATCCTTCCAAAAACCTACTGGCATTGATGGAAATGGTTTATCACAAACAAGCTCTCCCTTTCTGTTAAGTTCATGATTCATATTATTATCATAACTTTTTATACTCATACCTAAACCAATACATTGCAATTCATTTTTATGTACTGGTAATATTGGATTACCTAAGGCAAAACAAGATATAATGTCAGTACCTCCTGATATAGAAGACAGCTGAACTGTTTTCTTCCAATTTTTATAAACATATTCATAACTATCAGGAGATAATACAGAGCCTGTAGAGAGTATAGATTTTAAAGAAGTGAACTTAAATTGATTGGGTCTTATATCTAGAGATTCTAATGAAGCAATATATTTAGCACTCGTACCAAATATATTAATATCTAAATCATCCATGATTTTCAAAAGGCTTTCATTATTTGGGAAAAAAGGATTACCATCATAAAGCACAATTGAAGCTCCAATAGAAAGGCTACTTACAAGCCAATTCCACATCATCCATCCACATGTTGTAAAATAAAATATTTTATCATTCTTTTTCAAATTGACATGTAAAAGATGTTCTTTGTAATGTTGTAAAAGTGTTCCACCAACTGAATGCACAATACTCTTGGGTTTCCCTGTTGTTCCTGATGAATACATAATATATAGAGGATGAGAAAAATCTACTTGTTCAAAACTAATATCAGTTTGATTATTATTTAATAACTCAGACCAATTAGATTCACCACTATTAATATAATTTGCTATTATCACTTTTTCAACACTATCTAAAGAATCAGTGATTTTATTTAATTTATTTGTACAGCTAATCTCTTTACCTTTATAATAATATCCATCTGATGAAATAATTAATTTTGGATTAATTTGCGAGAATCTATCTAAAACCCCATCAATACCAAAGTCAGGGGAACAAGATGACCAAATTGCTCCAATACTAGCTGTAGCTAACATAGCAATAACTGCTTCTGGCATATTGGGCATAAATCCAGCAACCCTATCGCCCTTTTTAATACCCATTTCTTTGAAACTAAAAGCTACTTTAGCAACATTATTATATAGTTCATTAAATGTAATTTGACTTCTAACTTGATTTTCACCAAAAAAATAAATAGCGATACTATCATTCTTATATCTAAGTAGATTCTCAGCATAGTTTAACTTAGAATCAATAAACCAGCTTGTTTCCCAAATATTATCTGTAGGTTTGATTACTTCTGTATATGGATGAGAGCAAATAATTTTTGAATAACCCCATATTTCTTCCCAAAAATCATCAATGTTACTTATTGACCATTTATATAACTCAGAATATTTTTTAATAGATAAATTATATTTATGATTAATAATATTTTGAAATTCAAATATATTTGAATCTTCTATTAAGGATATTGGGGGATTCCACAATATTTTATTTGTCATTGAAAAATTTTCCTAAGTATAAAACTAACTGCCATGCTTTATCAATATTACTTTCTTTAAGATTTTCTTTTATTAAGTCAACAACCTCCTCATTAGAAGAAAAATTATAATCAGATTGTATAAAATCAGGAATATGTTCAACTGAAGCTAGTTTTGCAAGTTCATTACCTGTTAACTCAGTACTTAATATATAATTTGGGAGTTGATCAAATCCAATTCCGATATTTTTTGGCTTTTTTAATTCAAATAAACCTTTTTTTGCTTCTGTATACCAGCTACCACCATTCCTAGCAATTGGATCTAATTTATGTGGATCAATTTGATTATTATCATTCAAGATTGATTCAGCCACATGAAAATGAACAACTTCTCCTAAAATCAAATTACCACTAGCTGGTTTATTACCAAGTTCTATTATATCATATAATTTACATTCCATTATAAAGTGAGATTCTAAAACGCCATACGGTTTAATCTTTTTTGATTCAATTTTTGTTAAACCAGACTTAATAAATTCATCTATGTTTTTATCAAACTCACATGATGATAAACTTATTTGTTCAACTATAGAGCTATTTACAATTGATATTGTGAATTCTTTCATCTCTTTTATATTAAGGAGAGTATCCTTAGGTAAACCTGTTCTTCCACTTAAAGCGGGAGAAAAACCTACTATTGGAGGGTTCGCTCCAAATGCATTAAAAAATGAAAAGGGAGCAAGATTAGAATCCCCGCTCTTATCCATAGATCCAACTAGAGCAATTGGTCGTGGAGAAATACCTGAAATAAGCAAATGATAAACAGATTTTATATCTAAATTTTTTGTTATGAATTCTTTAAAACCCATTTATTTTTTCTCCAACCAACTAAATGGATATTTTTCATCACTTCGTTTTTCAGCATTTTTTGAAACATACAGAGGCTCAAACGTATCAATCATTACAGCAAGCTCATCTGTACTTTTCTTTCCGATAGATTCTTCATATTTCCCTGGTTGAGGACCATGCGGAAGGCCCATAGGATGATAAGTTATTGACCCCTCTCCTATACCTTTTCTAGACATAAAATTTCCTTTAGAATAATAAATCACTTCATCAGAGTCTACATTTGAATGAGGATAAGGTGCAGGAATTGCATCTGGATGATAATCAAATAACCTAGATACAAACGAGCATATAACAAAACCTTTCCCTTGAAATGTTTGATGAACAGGTGGTGGCTGATGTATGCTTCCTGTTATAGGTTCAAAATCATTAATATTTAAAATCCATGGGAAATAATATCCATCCCAACCAATAACATCAAAGGGATGTTTTTCATATACAAACGATTTGACTCCTTCTCTAAATCTTACATAAACTGTATATTCACCTTTTTCATTAATAGGATCTGCTAGTTTAGGTACTCTTATATCTCTTTCACAAAATGGTGAATGCTCAAGTAATTGACCAACTCTATTTCTATATCTACATGGAGTTTCAATGGGCGATTTTGATTTAATATCTAAACCACTGACATACTCTGATTCTATAGCATATTGATAAATAACACCCCGTGGAATAACAACATAATCACCCTCTTTAAAATTTAAATTTCCAAAGTTAGTTTTTAATAAGCCATTTCCTTTTTGAATATAAAGTAAGGTATCATAATCACCTTGTCTATAAAAAATATTTTTATTTGAATCTTGCTTAGTGCATATGTTATCTGAATGGAATGTTGAGATAACGACATCTTTATTGTACAATAATAATTCGCTTTGATTGCTAGATATAAAATGAATCGGTTTATGATCCTCTTTGTTATAGGTGAACTTGTCTTGCTTTTTAAAATCACCTGTTTTCAGAACTTGTGTAGGCATATTCAGATGATATAAATTTGAATACATA
>CAYOTG010000010.1:0-13019 GCA_964406825.1 uncultured bacterium | reverse complement strand
TTTACAGATTTAATAGCATCCATAATGGCATATGAGTAATGAGTAAATGCACCTGGATTAATTATTATTCCTTGAGCCCAATGTCTTTCATCATGTATAAAATCAATTATTTCACCTTCATGATTGCTTTGGTAAAATTTAAAATCATGTTCAATGCATTCTGAACAATTGGCAAGCCACATCATTAACTCATCAAGAGTGTCTGTACCATAAAGTTCGGGTTCTCTTTCTCCAAGTAAATTTAAGTTTGGTCCATTAATAACTAATATATTCATAATATTTCAAGGCCTTCTTTAATCAGGGCTTTATTATAATTTTTTTCTATTACTGCAGTCCCTATATTCTTTAATAATATATAATTTAATTCATTCCCAATATTTTTTTTATCACTATTTATATATGACATGATTTGGTCGGAATCAAAATTTTCAAGCTTAGGTAATTTGAATATTCCTATAAGTTTGATAATCCTCTGATAATCATTGCCATTTAAATGGTTTGCTTTCTTTGATAGGTGGCTTGCTACCCTCATGCCATACAGAATGGCTTCTCCGTGCGACATTTTAAAATCATAATAGCTTTCCAGTGCATGTCCAAGTGTATGGCCAAAATTTAAAATATTACGTATGTTTTGATCATATTGATCTTGATTGACAATGTCTATTTTATGATTGATACATCGTTTAATAATGGGTGTTATAATATTAATATCAGGATTAGGGAAAATATTAGCAATATTTTCTTCTATATTTTCAAATAAATCTGAATCCATAATCAAGGCATACTTAATAATCTCAGCGCACCCATTCCTGATATTTTCTTGACTTAATGTCCTAATAAAATCTGTAGATATAATAATCTCTTTTGGATTTTTATAGGTCCCTAATAAATTTCTTATACCTTTATAATTCAAGGCTGTTTTCCCCCCTATCGCAGCATCAGCCATCGCAAGTAACGTCGTTGGTATAAAAACATGATCAATCCCCCGCATATAAGTTGAAGCTATGTAACCACAAAAATCTGTTACTGTTCCCCCTCCTATACCTATTATAATGGAGTTCTTGTTGCATTTATTATCATGTAAATAACTGATTATTTTTTCATATTGAATTATTGATTTACATTGCTCATTCTCATCGCAAAAGTAAATATTAGGTCCTAATTGTTTAATAAATGGTTGGTATGATAATATGCTTTTTTGCGAAATAATAAAGACCTTATCATATTGGTCATGATAATCAGTTATGTTTTTGATGATGTGTTCTTTTGAATCTAGGTAGTGAATGTTCATTGTAATAATCCGATAATTTCATTGGCAATTTGATTCTCACTTTTTTTATCGGTTTCTACAATAAAATCTGCGCACTCTCTATAATACTTTTTCCTATCATCCCACATATTATCTAAAAATTTCTTATTTTTATTTTTATTAAAGACAGGCCTTATATTGGCTTTGTCATTGGATAAGCGTTTAAATAGAGTAGAAGTAGATGCTGTTAGCAATATCGTCCTTCCGTATTGTTTCATAGCATCTCTGTTTGCTTTATTTAATATAATCCCTCCACCTGTTGCATAAACATGTCGATTGTTTTTTAAATGTTCAATGAAGTATACTGATTCAAGAACACGAAATTTTTTTTCACTAAAATGATTAAATACTTCTTCCATGTCAAGATTTAAAATAGAAACCAAATCGTGATCAGTATCAATGTAAGGGGTGTCTAATTTTTTTGATAGCATATGGGCTATTTTTGTTTTTCCACTGCCCATCATACCAATGATAAAAGTATGTTTTAATGAATTGTTCATTAATATTTTGCTGATTTGAAATGCTGCGATAGTTCTTTCATGCTATCTCCGCCAAACTTATCTAGTAGAGCATCTGCAATAACAATGCATGCCATACTTTCTGCTATGATTGCAGCAGCAGGGACAGCACATGAATCTGTACGTTCTTTATGAGCTAATTTTTTTTCTTTGCTTACGATGTCCACTGATTTTAATGGCTGACTCAAGGTTGATAATGGTTTCATAGTTGCATTTATAATAATGGTTTGAGCATTACTCATGCCACCCTCAATTCCTCCTGCATTATTATTGGTGCGTATAAATTTATCATTTTTATATTCTATTTCATCATGCAGTTGACTACCAAATACATCTGAGGCATGATTGGATCCAAAGGACACCCCTTTGATTGCATTGATAGAACAAATAGCCTCTGCTAATTTTGCATTTAATTTTTTATTCCAAGAGGTATAGCTGCCTAAGCCATATGGTGCCCCTGATATTAAAACTTTAAATCGTCCACCTACAGTGTCTCCATTATTCTGAGCTTGTTTAATGCTGTTAATCATTTCATCTTCGATATTTTTATTTAAAACCCGGAGAGGGGATAGATCTGCTTGCGCATTAATTTTATTTATATCGTATGGATGTGATTCTTTAGAATCTTGTATATTATGAATTTGTGTCACATAGCTTGCCACATGAATATCAAATTCTTCTAATAGTTTTCTGCAGATTGATCCAAGTGCTACACGCATTGTTGTCTCTCTAGCAGAGGAACGTTCAATGACATTTCTTATATCGTCAAATTCATGTTTCATGATACCAGCAAGATCTGCATGCCCAGGTCTTGGAAGCGTTATTTTTTTCTGTTCTTTGTCTTGTTTGTCAGTAGCCATCGTATCTTCCCAATTAGGCCAATCTAAATTTGAAATAATCAGTCCAATAGGAGATCCCAATGTATATCCTAATCTAACCCCCGTATAAATTTCTACTGAATCTTTCTCTATTTTCATTCTAGCCCCTCGTCCAAATCCTTTTTGGCGTCTTGATAAATGAAAATCTATATATTGCTGTTCTATCTCAAGTCCAGAAGGAATCCCTTCAATGATTCCCAATAATCCTTTCCCATGAGACTCTCCAGCGGTTAAAAAATTAATTTTGTTTAGCATAATAATTGTTCTAAATGTTTGTAGTCTAATTTATTTGAAATATTTGATTCAAACCATATATCTAATGATTTTAAGGCTTGAAAAATAAACATACTTTTCCCATCTATTATTTTGTCTGATGCAAAGTTTAAATGATGAGTTGTGATATGATAATTAATATCTATGATTGCATGATAATGAATTTTTGGTACATCCGATAATATATCAATATTTGTATTTTTGGACAATCCAATAGGGGTGCAGTTGATTAAGTTGCAATTTTTTAA
The DNA here is from genome assembly GCA_964406825.1 of uncultured bacterium. Lineage (GTDB taxonomy): Bacteria > Fidelibacterota > Marinisomatia > SCGC-AAA003-L08 > D37C17. The sequence goes on along the minus strand of CAYOTG010000010.1, from coordinate 9,793 downwards.
ATCGCTATTATTGTCTATTATATTGAGATTAGATTGTTCTAAATGTCCTGTGAAATCCTTTATGATTTGTAGGATGGCTTTTTTATTTCTAGATAATAAATAAATATTTTTCACTTTTTGTTTAATGAGATATAAAATAATTGTTCTAGCGCTACCTCCAGATCCAATAATTATATTATTGCTATGTTCTAATTTGATATGATTCAGATTGATGAGTTGGCTAAATCCATAATAGTCATTATTGTAGCCTATTATCTTATCATCAATAAAATGTAGACAGTTTATAGATTTGGTTATCTTGGCAATTGGATCAAGGATATCTGTATAAGGAATCAAATCTCCCTTGAATGGCATGGTTATATTAATACCCTTAATTTTTATTTCTTTGCAATGATGTATAAAGGGCTCCAAATCATGTTGATTAGAGATTAATTTACTAGAATATGTGCCTTTGATATCGAGTGTATCAAAAATATATTTAAAAAGCATAGGGCTTTTGCTGTGATTGATTGGATTTCCTATGACGAAAAAATTATCCATGTATTTCTCTTATTACTTTATAAAATTCAGGGAAGGAAGTGTTTATTATAGGTTTTTTTGCACCTTCGTTTAACTCTTCTCCTAAAATTAGACTGAGTATTTCAAATGTCATAGCAATTCTATGATCTTTAAACACATTAATACTTGTATTATACAATATATTTGGTCCTTTAATAATAAAGCCGTCTTTTATTTCTTTTATATTGGCCTTGCATGCCTTCAAATTAGTTACAATAGCCTTTATACGATCACTTTCTTTATATCTTAATTCTTGTGCTCCTTCTACAATGGTTTCTCCTATAGCAAAGCTTGCTACCAATGCTAGTATTGGGACTTCATCTATCATGGATACAATCTTTTTTCCAGTTATCGTAATTCCCTTTAATTTTGGGGTATATTGTACATTGATATCTGCGACTATTTCATTACACAGTTCTCGTTGATTATATACCTTAATATTGCCACCCATTTGTTTTAAAGTCTGGATATACCCTGTCCGTGTTTTATTATACAGAATATTTTTAATGGTTATATTGGATTCAGGTATTAGTAATGCTGCAGATATAATAAAGGCTGCATTAGATATATCTCCAGGTACAGTATAATTAAATGCTGGAATTTTAAATTTATAATATGCCGAATCTTTATGTCCCAAATATTGTAATATTCTTTCTGTATGATCTCTCGATTCAAAAGAATCAGTTATATAGCTTTTTTTATTACATGATAATGCTGCAAAAATCATCGATGTTTTAACTTGGGCGCTAGGAACCTCTAGGGCATGATTGATTGCTTGAGATTCTGATGCCTTAAACTCTATGGGTAACATGCCATTGTTATTATTAATCTTGATATTCATCTTTGATAGAGGGTTAATAACTCTCCCCATAGGCCTTAAAGATAAAGATTCATCCCCGTATAAACTTCCGCTTATTCCATGTGAGGGGAGCAGTCCAAGCATAAATCTTGCAGTTGATCCAGAATTCCCGCAATTAAATTTTTTTGAATCACTTGATAATTTGTTCCCTTTAATAGTCGTATCTTCATTTTTATTACTGTTAATAGTAATGTTGCACTGTTTTAAAATATTTGCAGTTCTTTGAACGTCCTGACATGTAGATAGGTTTTTAACGTTGCATTCCCCTTCCGATAATGCAGCAAAAATTAATATTCTATGTGAAATAGATTTATCGCCTTTTAGTGTGAGTGTCCCTTTCAACATAGTTGTATTATACAATGATTTGTGTAAAATTCTTTATTATTTCAATACCATACTCAGTTAATATCGCCTCTGGGTGAAATTGGATCCCATATATTGGATATTTTTTGTGTTCTAGGCTCATAATTTCCCCATCATCGCTCCAAGAAGTAATGTTTATATTCTCATGGCTAAATGTTCTGTCTACGCATAAAGAATGGTAGCGAGTAGCAGAAAATTTTTTCGGGATATTATGAAATAGTTTTGATTCATTATTATGTTTTATGGTTGATGTTTTACCATGCATAATATGTTTACTGTTAATAATATTACCATCATAGCTATATGCAATAGCTTGATGCCCAAGACAAATTCCAAGTGTTGGAATTGAAGGAGAAATTTCTTTAATAATCTCTAGGCATATGCCCGTTTCTTTAGGCCCTCCAGGACCAGGAGAAATGATAATATGAGAAATATCTATTTTTTTGATTTTTTCTATAGGCATTTCATTATTTTTAATGATTTTAATATCATTTGTAATTGTCCCAACGTATTGGACAAGATTATATGTAAAGGAATCGTAGTTATCTATAATCAGTATCATTGAATTGTAATTTTTTTTGGAATCATGTATTTTGGAAGATCTTTTTTTAATTTATCCAATAGTATTTCAAGGGTTATTTTTTTATTGCATTGTATGTTAGCATGTAAGATTTCTCCCCATTGTCTATCTTTTACTATTTCCAGTATGCATTTTTTTATTTCAGGGTATTCTTCAATATGTTTTTTTATATATGGAATTGATATGTTCTCTCCACCTGATATAGCAGTTTTATCACCCCTGCCCTCTATTTGAAAAAAACCATCTTTATATATGGTGCATATATCAGGGCTTTCAATGATGTTATTAGTGTCTTTGCCATACATATACTTTTTCATAATCGTTGGAGATTCAATACTAAATTTAGTTTTATCCACAGAGATATTCACACCAGGATGCATCTTATATATAGAGCTATTATTAATCCAATATCCGGCGACTCCCGAGGAACTTTCTGTCATGCCATAGGACATGTATACAGGTAATTTATATTTCTTAATACTACGGGCTAAATTATTATTGATTGGTGAACCACCTATAATAATAGCTTTCATTTTCTTTAATACCTGCAGATTGCTTTTCGTATCCATAATCATCTGTAGCATTGAAGGGACCATTGATATTAATGTGATTTTATATTCTTTTATATTTTCGATATAATTTTTTAAATCAAAGTTATCGACAACCATCATAAAATCTAAATATAAGGCTCTGTAGAATACACATATTCCGCTTACATGAGTTAGAGACATATGATTTAAATAAATATCATTAGAGTCAAAATTAATAATTTTATCCCACATGCATGCACTTTCATATATATTATGATATGTTAATTCGCAGGCTTTAGGTCTTCCAGTCGTTCCAGATGTAAACATTACCAATTGAGTTGCATTCTTATCGTAATCAAAATTTCGAGAATTAGAATTTTGTTTTTTGCTGATTATAATATTTGTATCTGTAAATGCAATAGGGATATTGGTAGCTTTAATATAATCTTTAGTATTAGGGATATCAGGATACAGTACAGGAATTTTTTTCAATCGATTAATTGCTATAATTAATACAAGTAATTTTATTTTATGATTTATTTGAATACCAATATAATGCCCATCGATTTCATTCATGTAATCTATTAGATTTAAAACCATATAATTGAATTCTTGATATGTAATAGATGCATTGTTATAGTAGATAAAAATTTTATCTGGCTGCTCATTAGCTCTTTTATTTACTATATCAATCATATTTCAGATTCCCAATCCATTGATATGATCTAAGTTTATATTAGATTGATTATTTTTATAAATTGGCTGGCTAATGAAATAATCATAAAAATAATAAATATTTAAACCATGCGAAATTTGATTATCTAAAGCAGCAGCCAATTGAATGGTGGCCATATTCCCGATACTATTTTCTAGAGCCGATGATAATACAATATTTACATTATGTTGCTCACATTGTTTAATTAAACTATTAAATTTTTTAAAACCACCCCAAATGCTTGGCTTAATAATGACCGTATTTATTAATCCCATTTCTATCCACTGACAATAATCATTATTCATATAAATACTCTCATCAATTGCAATGTTTATATCCTTGATTTTCTCTAGTTTATATTTATCGGGTTTCTTAATCGGTTCTTCAAAATATTCAATATTTAAATGTGATAATTGTTTATATATATTTTGAAATTCTTCTAATGTATAAGCCTGATTAGCATCCAATCGTAATTTAATTGATTGATTATGTTCATTGATTGAATTAAGTATTTTAATATCATGGTAGAAATCATTTACGCCTAATTTATATTTTATATAATTTGATTTGATATTTTTTATTTTTTCGTTTACAGTATAAAGATTACTCAAATTAATTTCATTCTTACATTGCGGATTTAATATTTTAGAAATTGATAATTTTCTATTTTGGCCTTCTATATCATATAGGGCAGTATCAATCGCAAAATGCAAAGATGGAATTTCGGAACAATGAATTTCTGCCAAATTTAATAATTCATTAAATGTATATTCTGTGTTTAATTCAATAGATTCAATAAAAGCCTCTAATGTCCATATAATTTCTTGAAAATTTTCTTTAGAAAATCCATCTAAAGGCGCTACTTCACCCCTGCCAACAAAAGGCTGACTTATAATGTTAATAATAAAGCCTTCTTTCAATGAGTATTCTCTTTTATGATTTTTAAATACATTCTTTAATTGTATTTGATATTTGTCATATTCAATATTTTTTATTTTCATATTGATACTCCTATTGTTAGAAGAAGAGTATCTAGGCAAAGAAGTATCACCACCTTACCCAATGTTTTATTTAATATTTCACCTTTTTTACTATAAATATCACTGAGTATATTCAATGATAGAGGCAGGCTTATCATAGATACGTAAAAAATTACTTTGCTATCTAAGCCTGTTGATAAATAAAATAAGCTTATATATGATAATATAATCATAAACAGCACCTGTAACTTTCCAAATCTCCTTCCAAGTATTACCACGAGCGTATTCTTATTACATTTTTTATCACCAGAATAATCCCTGATATTGTTAACAGCTAATAATATAACATTTTTTGCTCCAATGGATATCCCAAGCCACATAACATTTTTATCTATAAAACCTGTTTGTAGATAGTAAGATCCCATTACCGAAATCACTCCAAAATAAATAAATACAAAAATATCACCAAGGCCATGATATGCCAAGGGGAATGGTCCCGCTGTATATAGATAAGCAAATAAAAATGCTGATAGCCCAATAATCAAAATGGGCCAACCCCCATGGATAACTAAAGGGAATCCACATATAATCCCTAATATGAATAATATTTTAATTGCAACAGCCATTTCTCCTTGTGATAGCAAACCAGATTCTAACATACGTTGAGGACCAATCCTTTCTTTATCAGCGCCACTTAAAAAATCATATAAATCATTAATATAATTAGTTATAACCTGAATAATGATTGCTGCAGTAATTGTTAAGATAAAAATATGGCTTTTAAATAAATCCTGATTTGGAAGTATTAGCATTGCACAAACAATAGGAACAATAGATGCAGCTAACGTTTTTGGTCTTGCCGCATTAATCCACAATTTAATTTTCATGTGTACTTAAGGAAGTTTAGGAAATTTTTTAAAATTTGGTTTACGTTTTTCTTTAAAAGCATCACGTCCTTCTTGTGCTTCTTCAGTCATATAAAATAACATTGTTGCATCTCCAGCAAGCTGCTGTAGGCCTGCCTGCCCATCACAATCTGCATTCAATGCGCCCTTTAACATGCGAATTGCAAGAGGAGATCTTTCTAATATTTTTTGAGCCCATTGGACTGTTTCATTTTCTAAGTTTTTATATGGAACAACTGCATTAATAAGCCCCCAATCAAGAGCTTTTTTAGCATTATAAAATTCACATAAATACCAAATTTCTCTGGCTCTTTTTTGTCCAATAATTCTTGCCATGTAAGACGCACCCCATCCACCATCAAAGGAACCAACTTTGGGACCAGTTTGTCCAAATTTTGCATTATCAGAAGCAATAGTTAAATCACATAACATATGCAAAACATGTCCACCTCCGATAGCATATCCTGCAACCATTGCAATAATTGCTTTTGGCATATATCTTATTTGTTTTTGTACATCTAAAATATTTAAACGAGGGACTCCATCATTTCCAACATATCCAGCATCACCTCGAATAGTTTGATCACCTCCAGAACAAAAGGCTAATTCTCCTTCTCCTGTTAGAATAATAACACCGCAGGTTTGATCTTCTCTAGCTAGAGTAAATGCTTCTTTTAATTCAAATACGGTTTGTGGTCTAAATGCGTTTCTTACTTCAGGCCTATTGATTGTTATTTTATTAATTCCTTCTGCATCATTAAGACCCTTTTCATATTTTATATCTTCAAATTTTTTAATTTTTCCCCATATGATTTTCACAATTACTCCTCTTTAATAACTATTTGATAATGCTATAATTTAACATAAATTATTTTATGATTTTACGGCAATCTATACAAAAATTGTTTATTGTTTTATCAATGTCTTTACATTTTTTATTAGCACAAGATTGTACAACAATCAATCCTAATGATTATGGAGATTGTGGTATTTCATTGGGCTATGTATGGACAGGCACTGCTTGTAGTTTAGTTTATGGATGTGACATGGCAGAAGATTCTGATTTTTTCTTTTCTGCTTTTGAAGCATGCGATATCGAATGTATGGGCAATGCATCACTAGGAGATTTAAATAATGATTCAATGATTGATGTTATTGATATTGTACAACTAGTTAATCTAATTTTAGATGATGATACGTCATATTTAGAATCTGGTGATTTAAATTTTGATTTAATACTAAATGTTATAGATATTGTAAGTCTCGTTAATACCATTCTTTCAAATAATGAAAATCGTGATACCTGGACAATTATCAATGATGATATTTTAACTCCTAAATGTGCAAATTGTCATTATGAAGGCTCATTCTATGCAGAAACTTCTAATTTAATTTTAACTGAAAATATAGCTTATGAACAATTATTAAATAGGACTCCAGATAATAATTCAGCATTAGAAAATGGATTAACATTATTAAGCAATGAAGGTGGAATGCTTGGATTACTATTGAGCTATTTTTGGGAAAAAATAAATATTAATAATGAGAACCACTTTTATAGTGAGCACCCTTTTTATGGAGAAATAATGCCTTTGGGAGGCCCCTTTTTAACCAATGGGGAATTAGATTTTATTGAAGATTGGATTTGGGCAGGCGCCCCAGAATCAGGAATTGTAGCAGATCCAATTATACTTAATGATAATTCTACATATGAATCTCCTGAATTTCAACCATTAGATCCTCCAGAATTAGGCATGCAATATCATATTGGTCCTTTTGATGTCTATCCAAATACAGAAAGAGAATTTGTATATTATGTTCCTCCTGTACAAGATGAATATTTTATTAGGAGAGTAGAAATGGTAATGGCTCCAGGCTCACATCATTTTATTGCATATCAATTTTCTGAAAATTGGCAGTGGGGAGAGCCAGACCCTTATACATATCGAGATATTCATGCTCCATATGAAGATGTCTTTTTTAATCAATTAATGGCTATGCAGGCCCTGAATGAGCATATTTTTGTTTTTGGAACCCAATGGCCTGCTTGGAGTTATTCATTCCCTGAAGGTGTTGCATTAAGGGTAGCATCTGAATATGGATTAGATTTAAATCCACATTATTTTAATTATACAGATGAAATGATTCAAGGGGAAGTTTATCTAAATATCCATACAGAATTACCTCAAAATGTTGAACATGTTGCTGGAATTTTACAATTAGGAGATAATGATATATATCTGCCCCCTAATCAGGAAACAACTTTAGAGGAAACCTTTTCAACAAGCAGTATTATAAATGGTATGAATATTGAGCCTCCTGATGGTCCAGCATCATTAAATATATTTCAATTATTCTCACATGCGCATCAACTTATGACTCGGTTTGATATATTCTTGCTCCATGAGAATGGTGAAGAAGAGCTGTTATATACCGCATTAGATTATCAACATCCTCCCATTTTATCTATTGATCCTCCTCTTGTAATAACCGCAGGCCAAAGTTTAATTTCTAGAGCCACCTATTATAATAATACAGATTCTCCTGTAGAATTTGGATTACTAAGTACAAATGAAATGATGATTATATTTGGTCTAGGTTATTTTGATTAATGAATATTAATCCTGACGTAATTAAAATTAAAAATAAAATTATTGAAACTAGAAGAGATTTTCACAAACATCCAGAATTATCTTTTCAAGAATTCAGAACATCAGAAATTGTAGCAGAACGTTTAGATCAATATGGTATTATTGTACAAAAAAATATTGGTAAAACTGGTGTTGTTGGAATTTTAGAAGGGAACAATCCAGGCAAAACAATAGCATTAAGAGCAGATATGGATGCTCTTCCTATACAAGAAACAGGAAACGTCCCTTATAAATCAATACATGATGGAGTCATGCATGCATGTGGTCATGATGCACATACTGCAATGCTGCTTGGTGCAGCAGAAGTATTATCTAAAAATCAGCATAATATTAATGGAACTATTAAATTTATATTTCAGCCTGCTGAAGAAGGGTATGGGGGTGCCCAATTTATGATTGATGATGGAGCAATAGACAATGTAGATGAAATCTATGGACTTCATGTATGGAATTATCAAGAAAGTGGAACAGTAGGCATTCAATCAGGTCCCGTTATGGCAGCAGCAGATATGTTCACAATAACAATACAAGGCGTTGGAGGACATGGAGCAACTCCACAAGGGACAGTAGATTGTATTATAGTTTCATCATATTTAATCCAAGCGATACAGACTATTGTTAGTAGAAATACAAATCCACTAGAAAGCACTGTTATTACAGTTGGTCAAATTAATGGTGGGTATAACTTTAATATTATTGCAGATAAAATAGTATTAAAGGGCACTACACGTGCATATACAGAAGATAATAGAAATCTTATTAAATGTAGACTTAAAGAAATCATTCAAGGAACAGAAAAAATGTTTGGAGCAAAAATCCAATTAGATTATAAAGATGGCTATCCCCCAGTTGTCAATGATGTTAAAGTGACCAATCATATTTATAATATTGCGAAAAGTATTGTAGGTAAGAAAGTAATCCAACCTTATTTATCTATGGGTGGAGAAGATTTTAGTTATTTTTCAAATAAAATCCCAGGATGCTTTTTCTTTTTGGGGACTGCACCAAAAGATAGAGAACCAATGAGTACTCCTCAGCATTGTTCTCATTTTGATATTGATGAGGATGCAATGTTAATAGGAACCTCTATATTTGTACAAACAGCCTTAGAAAATATATAGTAAAAAAAATTATAGATGTTTTTATATTACGAGGCTGTTATTGTATATCATTATTTTTGGGAGTTATAAATGAATAAAAAGAAAAAAACTGTAAACAGAAAACATAAAAAAACAAAATCAAGATTAAAGGCTTTAAAAGTTATTTCTTTGAAAAGTAAAAAGAAAAAAGTCATAAGAAAATCACAGACTGAAGAAACGTCTAATAATGATATCGTAGAAGAAGAGGAAGCAAAACAAGCAATCCCTAAACAGGAGGTTGTAGAAGAAAAGCCAGCTAAGAAGAAAGCTCCAGCTAAGAAGAAAGCTCCAGCTAAGAAGAAAGCTCCAGCTAAGAAGAAGACTCCAGCTAAGAAGAAGGCTCCAGAAAAAAAATAATAATACTTCAACTGAAATTATAAAATATGTTTACCCTTAATAAGTCCTGCGCAAGTACATCGGCAAGGGCGGGAGTTCTGCAGACCTCTCATGGTTTAATCGAGACTCCTGTATTTATGCCCATTGGAACATATGCAGCAATTAAAACCTTATCCA
>CAYOTG010000009.1:7997-13708 GCA_964406825.1 uncultured bacterium | reverse complement strand
ATATTGCTATATCTACTGATTGTGATAATCCTGTATTTTGTTTTGCTGATCCTTGCGAAGTTGCTGGAGAATGTCAGATTAATACACCCGTTGAATGTATATCAAATTATTGTGGTGGATGCTATGCAGATTTTTATGATTTAGAAGGAAATCTAGTTGATTGTTATGCTGAAACTATTGAACCGTGTGATGATATTGGAGGTATTTTCTTTGGAATATGTGATATGTTTTTGGGATATGCAATTGTAAATGGAATTTGTGAAGGTGTATCTGGTTGTAGCTGGGAGTCAGAAGGCGTAGATTATACAAATGCTTTTTTTAGTAGCTTTACTGATTGTGAAAATAGTTGTATAAATGAACCTTATGTATGTGAAGATATAGAATATGACTATGACCAATTACATAGTGGTATGTATGCTCAATGCATTGATAATAGTGATTGTATTGCAGTATGGGGTGATTGTGATGTTGGGCTAGGTGGTTGTCATTATGCTGTGAATGATTCGATGTATCAGGAAAATCAAATTGATGATTTAGTATCTCTGTGGGTTGAAAATGATTGTATGGAATGGGTATGTGATTGTGCTTCTTTACCCAATTCTATTTGCAATAATGGAACTTGTGAATTGGCTTATTGCTATGATCCAAATCCAGTTGGTTGTTTTGCAACAGGTTGTCCTGAAAATTATGGATGTGTAGATTATGAATATTCAGGTGACTGTGTTCCATCATGGTGTGGTTGTGATGAATTCTATGGTGATTGGTTTTGCACTGAAGATTGTAATGGAGGGACCTGTTTCCAATTAGGAGATGTCAATTATGACAGTAGTCTTAATGTTGTAGATGTTGTCTCGATTGTTAATAGTATACTTGGTTTATCTGATTTTAGCCCATTATCAGATGTGAATTCTGATGGTTCTTCAAATATTCTTGATGTTATTGTTCTTGTTAATATTATACTTAGATAAATTTTTATGGAAATAGGTAAGAGCCTTATTTCTATTGGTATTTTTATTTCATTTATAGGACTTATTTTTTATCTATTTGGAGATAAACTTGGTTTTTTAGGTCATCTTCCAGGAGATTTTAAATACGAATCAAAAAATATTAAATTTTTTTCCCCCATAACAAGTATGTTAGTAATCAGTTTATTTCTTTCGTTAATTATTAATATAATAATGAGATTTTTTCGATAATATTGGATTTTAATTGAAGTAAATTTTGCTAACAATTTAGTCAATAAAATCGTTATATTATACCTTAAATCATAGGGGTATTTTCATTGGCAAAGTGGAATAAAGAATTATTTATTAAAACCATAAAAGAGTCATGTCAGACTAGAATCTCTAATATAATTGTTGATTTAGTAAAGTTTACAGAAGAAGAGGCAGATCTAATTGGCTGGGGTAGAGGTGAAGGTTATGGGACTATGACTTTTCAGTGTAAAAGTATAGACTATGGTGTTGTCCCTCTTTTTCACCTAACTTCAAATGGACAAATTAAATTTCCATTAAATCTACTTAAACAAAAAATCATTAAAAAAGAAATAGTTCGAGAGTATCAATTGAAATTAGAATCTAACTTCATGATGTATTTTGATGAAGAAGTTTATCCTACTGATATATTTTATACCGTAGATGAATTATTCGTTTATTCAAAAGAAGTACAACGATTCATTTTAACTATTCAAGGCATATCTGCTAGATTACATCAGTAAATAGAATTATGATAAAAAAGACACTTGTTATATTATTCGTAGGAATATTTACAAGTATTGTTATTCCATTTGAATCTGATAATCCTCAAAAAAATATATTTAGAAATTTGGAGCCTACTTTAGATTCAATCCCTGATCAATCTATCCTAGAAGAAGGAACCTTAGAATATGCGGTAATAGCAAATGATCCTGATGGAGATGATTTAACCTTTGATGTAACACTTGATGATGATGCGGATGGAGAAGCCTCATTTAATGATAATAATTTAATTATTAATCCTACAATAGATTTTAATGGTGATATTGAGGTAGAAGTTTTTGTTAGCGATGGAGAATTTACCATTAGTGAAATTTTTATCTTGACGGTAACTCCTGTAAATGATGCTCCTATACTCGCTCCTATTAATCCTGTTTCATTTATTGAAGATCAAAGTGCTATAATTACTGTTGACGCTGAGGATGTTGATGAAAATGATACTCTAACCTATCAATGTAATCCATCTGTTCCTGAGGTTCAATGTGAGGTAAATGGTTCGCAAATTACCTTTACATCAAATCTTGATCATACGGGTATTCAATCTGCTACTATTTTTGTGAGTGATGGTCAAGAAAGTGATTCCCAGGAGGTTACAGTTACTGTGATTGCAGAGAATGATGCCCCCGTTTTATCTTCTATAAATCCTATTTCATTTGATGAGGGTGCATCTGAAACTATTACTGTTGAGGCAACAGATATTGATAGTAATACTTTGTTTTATGGTTGCACACCAAATGCTAATATTAATTGTACAGTATTTGGTAATCAAATTACGTTTGAAGCTTTTGATGCTGAGTATCATGGATCTGGAAATTTGGAAGTTACTGTTACTGATGGTGATCTAACAGATTCTCAGATGGTTGTTATTACCATCAATTCTATTAATGATACTCCTGTATTAGATTTTATAGGTCCTATTACTTTTGATGAAGACCAAAGTGAGATGATTGTTGCTAATGCTACAGATCTCGATGAAGATGAACTTGTTTTCCAATGTTCAAATCCAGTACCCATTGATGTCGTTTGTGATATCATAGAAAATGAAATTACATTCTCTGGTGCCTCTAATTTTTTTGGAGCGGATACTATTACAGTTTCCGTTACAGATGGTCAAGACAGTGATTCTCAAGATGTTATTATTACTGTAGAGTCTGTTAATGATGCTCCCGTATTAGATTTTATAGCAGATATAAGTTTTGAGGAAGATACATCTACATCAATTATTGTTAGCGCTGAAGATGTTGAAGAGGATATTCTTACATATGACTGTATCTCATCTGCTAATATAGATTGCAGTAGTATTTTGGGAAGTGAAATTAATTTTAATAGTTCTAATGAATGGTTTGGAGAAGAAACAGTTACGATAACAGTCTCTGATGGTTTTTTAGATGATTCTCAGGATGTTACAGTTACAGTTACATCATTTAATGATCAGGTCCAATTAGTCGCTGCTATGGATGCTATTGAAGTTAATGAAGATGCTAATGATGAAACGATTGATTTAGCAGACCATTTTAATGATACGGAAGATGGTACAGATTTAAACTATACTCTTCTTGAAGGAGGTCTTTCAAATATTATTAATAATAACATTGCTGGGACAATACTTACAATAGACTTTCTGCAAGATCAGTATGGTAGTGGTGATGTGACACTCAGAGCGTGTGATAGTGATGGGGATTGTCTTGAAGAAATTTTTTCTATTACGGTAAATCCTATGAATGATGCTCCAGATCTTAGTGGTATTAATACCGATAATCAAACAGCGATACGGAATTATGAATATTCATTTGTAGTTAACCCTATCAGTGATGTTGATGATACGCAGTTTAATTTCAATATTGAGGTTCCACCATCATCAGGAACAACGAGTATTACACCCAGTGGCCAGAGCGCAACATTCCTATGGTATCCTGATGCAGATGCACTTGAGGAAGAAACTATTACGATTCGTGTTACAGATGTTAACTCAACATCTGGTGATCCTGGTACTCAACAAGCCGATCTAGTATTAACGGTTACAGTGATTGAATCAGATGGTAATACACCCCCAGAGATTGCAAACATTGATAATACTAATATTAATGAGGATGGTGTATTTACTGAGATTTTAACTATCTCTGATGCTGAGCAAAATATTTCAGAATTAGATGTCAGCGTTATTAGAGAATACCAAATAGGATATCCCCTCGGAGATGCTACTGCAGAGGTTAATTATGATGGTGTAGATTGGATTCTTACTGTAACTCCCGATGGTGATTGGAATGGTGAGCTTAATATTATTGTTACTGCTAATGATGGTTTAAACTCAGGAAGTGAAGATTTTGTTTTAACTATTGATCCTATTAATGATCCTCCGAGTTTTGATTTTATTGATGATGGTGATATTGTATTCAATGAGGATTCCCAAATCACTTATGATTTATATATTACAGATATTGATGCACATGCACATTATAATGTATCACCTGATGATGTTACAGAGACGATTGATTATGTGTTAACTCCTCTTGGTCAGATAGAAGAAAACGAAATTGAAGGAACTCTATTAGAGAATCAGATTATATTTAGTAATGAAACAAACTTTTTTGATGAGCTTAATGATTTAAACCAAATGACTTTTGTTCCTCTGCCAGATTATTATGGACAACAAAATTTCAGATTAACAATTATAGATGCTGAAGGAGCTTCATTCGAAGATGAATTCTCTGTAGAAGTACTTAATGTTAATGATGATCCTATTATTACTTTATCAAATTTAACACCTAGTTTTGATGAGGACACAGTCTCTGATCCTATTGTTGCTAGTGCTGAAGATGATGTAGTGAATCCACAATATGCAGATAGTCAGAATTTTACATATTCCTGTAGTCCGCTTGGTACAGCAAATGTAGGATGTAGCGTTGATGGAACATCTATTATATTTGAGAATAATAACGAACATTTTTTTGGTGAACAAGATATTAGAATTACAGTCAATGATGGTAATGGTGGCCAAGATTTTGAAGATATTACGGTAACGGTTAACCCTATAAATGATGCTCCTGTATCAAGTGATTTTACTATATTTACTGATGAAGATGAGACTGTAACATTTAATCTTCTTGCAACTGATCAAGAGAATTATGAATTAGTTTATTTTCCAGATGAAGATAATCCTTTTGCGCCATCTAATGGAGAACTGGAAAATAATGAAAATGGAACAGTAAATTATATCCCAGATGATGATTTTAATGGTACTGATAGTCTGTTTTTTTTGGTAGAAGATATAGATACTGACTCTTTTAATAATCTTTTATCAGACACTGCCATGGTAACTATTATCATTAATCCTGTAAATGATCCTCCTGTACTTGATGCAATAGCTGATTTTGATTTTGATGAGGATGAGAGTACAAGTATAATAGTCAATGCCACAGATATAGATGAGGACCCACTTACTTATTCTTGTTCTCCTCAAGGTGCTAATATTTTTTGTAGTGTTGTTGGATCAGAGATAACATTTACATCTGCTCTTGACTATAATGGCACGGAAACAGTAAGGATTGAAGTCTCAGATGGAAATATACCAGATTTTCAGGATGTTGCAGTGACAGTTATCCCTGTTAATGATGCTCCTATTGCAGAGGATATAGAAGAAAGTGTTGATGAAGATGGTATTTTAACATTTGAATTTGATGGAAGTGATGTAGATGAGGGTGATTCTCTTAGTTATCATTTAGTTATAGATGATTTACCAGTAAATGGGATTGTTACGAATAATGATGATGGAACAGCAACATACACACCAAATTTAGGATATAATGGATTAGATAGTTTGAGATATAGGGTTAATGATCAAACTGTTTTTTCTGACGATCCTCCTGCTATAGTATTGATAACGGTTGAATCAATAAACGATTCTCCTGTACTTGATGCAATAGCTGATTTTGATTTTGATGAGGATGAGAGTACAAG